>CAJZGD010000068.1 GCA_915275065.1 uncultured Corynebacterium sp.
GGAACTCAACCTAGTTCCGCCGCTTGCGGCATTAACCAGCCTCATGATTCTCGGCGCCCTCCTACGCTGGTGGCAAACCATCACCCTCGGAAGCCTGGCGGAAACCATCGTGTACGACGCCCGCAGCTCCATGATCCACCGCTACCTCACCGGCAAAATACTGCCGCTCACAAACCGGCCAGCCGGCGAACTCACCACCCGGGTCACCAGCGACTCCGTCCTCCTCAGGGAAGCAGCATCAGCCTCCCTCGTGCAGCTTGTCGACGGCACCATTATGCTCATCGGCAGCCTCATACTCATGGCGGTCCTCGATCCTCTCCTGGTGATCACGACCGCGGTCACGATAGGTATCGTCGTGGTGATCTTCGTCCGAATGACCCCCGCCATCGCCCGCGCCGAACAACAAGGACAAGACGCCCTCGGCGTCCTCGGCGGCCAACTCCAGGCGACACTGCGCGCCATCAAAACCGTCAAAGCCGCAGGAGCCCAAGGACGGCAGGAAACAAAACTCCTAGACCTGGCCACGGAATCCCGGAAACAAGGCATCATCGCGGTACGCCGCCGAGCCCTCACCGGGGCAACCGCCATGACCGGCGTGCAAATAGCCCTCATGATTATCCTGAGCGCCGGCGCCTGGCGCGTCGCCCTCGGGGACATGACCGTATCCACACTCGTGGCATTCCTCCTCTACGCCCTCGGCGTCGTCGGGCCCATCGAAAAAATCAGCGGCAGCATCACCCGGCTGCAATCCGGCATGGCCGCGGCCGGCCGCATCCAAGAACTCGAAGACATCGACTTCGAACGCACCCACGCCGACGCCGAAGCGTCGACAAGCGAAAGCGGTGATGCCATAGTGGAATTCGACCAGGTAACAGCCAGATACACCCCAGGCAGTGCCCCCATTATTGATGGGGTGAGCCTCGCCGTGCCCCGGGCCGGCCACACCGCCATCGTCGGGCCCTCCGGCGCCGGAAAAACCACCATGCTCTCCGTTATGCTTGACTTCATCCAACCCGAACACGGAGAACTCCGCCTCAACGGCACCCCCTACCCGGGGCTCGCCCCCGACGAAATCCGCGCACACTTCGCCTACGTGGAACAAGAAACCCCCACCCTGCCCGGCACGTTGCGCGACAACCTCACCCTCGCCAACCCCGGCGCCACCCCGGAAGACATCGATACGGTGCTGAAAACCGTGCGACTCAACGAACACGTGGCCACCCTGCCACAAGGCCTCGACACCGAACTCACAGACACCAACGTATCCGGCGGCCAACGACAACGCATTGCTCTCGCCCGGGCGCTGCTGGCCAAACCCGACATCCTCCTGCTCGACGAAGTGACCGCCCAACTTGACGGCATATCCGAAGGCGCAATCCACGACGCCATTACTGACTACGCCACCCGACACGCCGTCGTCACCGTCGCCCACCGACTCTCCACCGTGGTTGACGCCGATAACATAGCAGTCATGCAAGCCGGGCGCATCATCGCCCAAGGCACCCACCACCAACTCCTGACCGACAACCCCCTCTACCAACAACTCGTAGCAGCACTCAGCCTGGACAAATGATCACCATTCACACCAACCCCACCATCAACCGACCCCAACTCGCCCGGCTCTTCGCCGACGGCTTCATCGACGACCCCGTATGGACCGCCATCATGCCCACCCGGCGAATCCGCCGGCACCTCATCCAGGCGGAAATCAACGCGGGCCTGCGACACGTGGGAACCGGCCGAGCACTCGACGTCGCCTACCTCGACGACCGCATTGCCGGGGCCCTGCTCCTCGCCCCACCCCAAGACGGCGTCGAGCCCCCACCCGGCATCATCGAACGGGCGATGGCCAACGTTGAACAGTTCGTGCCTGCACTGCGGCGTGGCATGAAACACCAAGAAGCAGTAGACCAGTATCAGCCGGAAGAACCCCACTGGTACCTCACCGATATTGTGGTTGCCCCCGACATGCAAGGACGTGGGGTAGGCAGTGCACTACTGGAGCATCGGTTGGGACTCGTGGGGGACTCCCCAATATTTCTTGAGGCAACCACCGCCGGCAGCGCGCGGCTCTACCAACGTCACGGATTTCACCCCCTGGCAACGGTATCGGTTCTGCCACGTACCGAGTCGGTTGTGATGTTGCGAAAATCCTAGCGCTACCGGGTAAAACTCGGTAAAACTTGAGGGTATGGCAACCATTGAAATCCTCAGCGCCGACCAAGCCCTGGCGAACTTGAGTAACCACAAGTTGGGGCGCATCGTGATGCACAGCCGCGACGGCCTAGAGATCTTCCCCATCAATTACGTCACTGATCGAATAAACCTCTATTTTCGTACCGCGCCGGGCACGAAACTGTCCGGCATTATGAGTAATAGTGATGTGGTTTTCGAAGTGGATCACGTGGAGGCCAACGAAGCATGGTCCGTAGTTGTCAAAGGTGATGCCGAACAGGTACGCGATTACAGCGAGAAATGTTATATCGACACACTGGATCTTACCCCCTGGGTGCCCACCCGTAAACAGAATTATATTCGCATTACACCACGGGAAATCAGCGGCAGAAGCTTCCGGCTGAGCAATCAAATCGAACGGTACTAGTAGGCTAAAAGGGTAGCACCTATAAATTACCGTATCGAAAGCTCATTCTATTGTGACAACTCACGACGTACCCTTATCAGATGTAGCGCAGGGCGAAGTTTTTACCAAACACGTTGACCAGCCGGACGCGGCTTACGCCGAGGCCGCCGGTCTCAATTGGCTCGGGGCGGCATCACCCAAGGTAGTGAAGGTTGTGGCCGTGAGTGACCACACCATCAGTACCACCAAAATCGCCCCCGAGCGCCCCACCAGAGCCGCCGCCAACGCTGCCGGTGTGGAACTCGCCCGTATCCACCTGGCCGGCGCCCCCGCCTTCGGCAGCCCACCGCTAGGCTGGCCCGGACCCAACTTCATCGGCACCCAAATCCAGGCCTGCGAACCAGACCCTGATTGGGCGCGGTTCTACACCACGCAACGGGTGCTGCCGTTCTACCGCAAGGCCATGGACGCCGGAAACATCCACGATCCAGAAAGAACCGTTGAACGCGCCTGCGAGCTCATCGCGGCGGTGACCTGGGAGAGCGCCCACGTGGCACCTGGTGTGGCCGGCCGCATCCACGGGGACTTGTGGTCCGGCAACCTGCTCTACGGGCGACCGGTCAGCAAAAACGTGCTCACCGAAACCGCCCTGGACGATGCCGGGAACGCCGGCGCCGACAGCGGTGGGGTCGAGCCGTTTTTTATCGACCCGGCAGCGCACGGCGGACACCCCGAAACTGACCTGGCCATGCTTGCCCTCTTCGGAACCCCATTCATCGAAGCCGTATTCGAAGGCTACCAGTCGGTGCGGCCCCTGGCCGATGACTGGCGGGACTTCATCCCCGTCCACCAGCTGCACCCACTTGCCGTGCATGCCTTCACCCATGGACCCGGCTACGGCCATGAGCTGCTGCGGTGCGCCACCGACGTGGTGCGGCTCCTGGGCTAACCTGGCGGCGAGTTACCGCGACTGCCGCCACCACGTGTCCTGCGGAATCACCGGCAAATGCCGTTTGTGGTGACCGATCTGCCACAGGTGTTCGATGCGTGCCTGCGCTTCCGCGGGAATGAGGCCCGTGTTTTCCACATAGGTGTCGATGTCCGCATAGGTCACCCCCAGGGCGTCCTCGTCGGCGAGCGCTGGGCGGTCCTCCTCCAAATCTGCGGTCGGTACTTTGCGCCACGTGGATTCTGGTGCGCCCAGGTGACGCAGCAGTTGGGCGCCCTGGCGCTTGCTCAAACCGAAAAGCGGCACCAGGTCGGCGGCACCGTCGCCAAATTTGGTGAAAAAGCCCGTGACGTTCTCCGCCGCATGATCCGTGCCAATGACCAGGAGTTTCTTCTCGCCCGCAAGCGCATATTGGGCGATCATGCGCTCCCTCGCCTTAATATTGCCCTTATTGAAGTCCGTGAGCTTCTCCTGCCCCAGAGCCTCGGCCACGGCTCGCGCCTGGGCGTCGGTGGTCTCCTTAATATTCACTGTGACGGTGTGGTCCGGCTGGATGAATTTTAAGGCGATCTCACAATCCTCTTCGTCAAATTGCACCCCGTATGGCAGTCGCATGGCCCAAAATTCCGCATCGGTGCCCACCGCCCGCAGCTTTTCGACGGCCAACTGTGCCAGCTTGCCGGCCAATGTGGAATCCTGGCCGCCCGAGATTCCCAACACAAAGCCTCTGGCGTGACTGTAAAGCAGGTAGTCGGTGAGGAACTGCACCCGATGGGTGATTTCTTCCTCCGCGTCGATGCGGGGCTTGACGTGGAGAAAATTAATGATCTCTTGTTTGATATGTGCCGCGTGGTCCATGGCTTTTATCCTAATCAGATTGGGTATTTTTGGTGTTTGTGCCCCGGGTGCGATACCATAGTTGCTCGTGTCCTTGGCTGATTGATGCCAAAAGTTTAATCAAGAAAGGAGCGCCCGATGAAGGTCCGTAAGTCACTTCGGTCGCTAAAGAACAAGCCGGGCGCCCAAGTTGTGCGTCGTCGCGGCAAGGTCTATGTGATCAACAAGAAGGAACCCCGGTTCAAGGCCCGTCAGGGTTAATTCGGGGGTGCCTCACGGCACTAAAAATACATTGCAAGCAACCGTCTTTTGGGGTTGAGTGAAGTAAAATCACCGCCCAAAAAGGCGGTTGTTTTGTTCGAATGATGTTTGGTTTGGGGGTGGTGAAAATAAGGGCGCTTCGAACGGGGTATCGGCGAAAAAATCGGGGAATTATCAGGATCGCCAAGCCGTAACAGTAAAATGTTATTAAAGTTTTATTTAAATGATAAATGGGTAATTTCCTGCTTAAAGAGTGTCATGTGCAACCCTTAGCATTTCCACTACCCACTAAAACTGAAAAGAAGCTGAGTGATTAATGTCACCTTTTGAGTGGTTGATGTGGATTGAGCTGCGGCAATCTCGTGTTGGCAAAATTTAAGACTCTTGCCAGGTCAGTGTTGGGTCGTGCGGGAACGTCAATATGTGGGGTGTGAGCTGGTGCCCAGCTGGGGATATCATTCCGGTAACCACTATATATCGGGTTTCTTGCACTAAAACACCACAACGTATAGTGTCTTTTGGTGTCGCCACATGACAGACAACACCACAGCTGATTGTTGTTTTGAAAATCACATGGCGGACGCTAGGTACTTATCTGTTCAACACTCGTTGAGCTTCCGATATTCGAACATTGCTGAAGGATTTTTAAAGCTATGTCTATTAAACTATTCACTAAGCCAGCATGTATGCAATGCAACGCAACGAAGAAAGCACTTGACCGTGCCGGTTTGGATTACGAAGTAGTAGACATCAGCCTCGATCCAGCCGCCCGCGAATACGTGCTCTCCCTAGGTTATATGCAAGCTCCCGTCGTCGAGGTAGACGGCGACCACTGGTCCGGCTTCCGACCAGAACGCATCTCCAGCCTGGCCAGCACGGTTGTGTAAGCCCACATCACATCTTAAGGTCGCCCTCTAGCATGAAGCACATTTGGGGCGGCTTTTCGTTTGCCAGAAAGGTGACCAGCTGCCATGCTCGTCGTCTATTTTTCCTCAGCCACCCGGAACACCGAACGGTTCGTCGAAAAGCTCGACCTGCCCAATAAGCGCATACCACTGCATAAAACCGAACCGCCCCTGGTGGTCGATGAACCCTACGTGCTCATTTGTCCCACCTACGGCGGTGGGGCGTCGATAAGTGGCGCGACGAACACGAAGCCCGTGCCGCCGCAGGTCATCCGGTTTCTCAATAATCCACACAACCGAAGTCTCATTCGTGCCGTCATAGCCAGCGGAAACTCCAATTTTGGTGTGGACTTCGGAAAGGCCGGAGACCTCATCGCTGCGAAATGTCACGTCCCTTACGTGTATCGTTTCGAACTCATGGGACTACCCGAAGACGCCCAAGCGGTTCGTGCTGGGCTTCTCGACAATGCGGAACGATTAGGGCTTTTACCGCTCGGCTAAGCCTGTCGGTACCTAAGCGCGCCGCCGCACCCATTACGCTTAACCCAAACCAACTACGTCAGTAAAGGTGTATTTGTGACCACAACCTACGGTAAGTCCGTGGCTGAACCGGCCAGCGAAAAAGAACAGCTCGACTACCACGCGCTGAATGCCCTGCTCAACCTGTATGACTCCAATGGGCAAATTCAATTCGGCAAGGACCGGGAGGCCGCCAACCAGTTCTTCCTCCAACACGTCAACCGCAACACCGTGTTCTTCCACGACCTGGAAGAAAAAATGGAATACCTGGTCGAAAACAAGTACTACGACCCGGAGGTGCTCGCCCGCTACGACTTTGATTTTATTAAGGACCTCTTTAAGCAGGCCTACGCCCATAAATTCCGGTTCCGTACCTTCCTCGGCGCCTATAAGTACTACACCTCCTACACGCTGAAAACCTTCGACGGCACCCGCTACCTGGAGCGCTTCGAAGACCGGGTATGCATGGTCGCCCTCGGGCTGGCCGACGGCGACACCGAGCTGGCCCGCCACCTGGTCGACGAAATCATGACCGGCAGGTTCCAGCCCGCCACCCCCACCTTCCTCAACATGGGCAAAGCGCAACGCGGCGAACCCGTGTCCTGCTTCCTGCTGCGCATCGAAGACAATATGGAATCCATCGGGCGGTCCATCAACTCCGCCCTGCAACTCTCTAAACGCGGCGGGGGAGTGGCGCTGCTGCTCAGCAACCTGCGCGAGGCCGGCGCCCCCATTAAACACATCGAAAACCAGTCCTCCGGCGTCATCCCCGTGATGAAACTCCTCGAAGACTCATTCTCCTACGCCAACCAGCTTGGGGCCCGCCAAGGCGCCGGTGCGGTATATCTCAACGCCCACCACCCGGACATCCTGAGCTTTTTGGACACCAAGCGGGAAAACGCGGACGAAAAAGTGCGGATCAAGACCCTATCGCTCGGTGTGGTTATCCCCGATATTACGTTCGAATTAGCCCGCAATAATTCCGACATGTACCTGTTTAGTCCCTACGATGTGCAGCGGGTATACGGCAAGGCATTTGCCGACATTTCCATCACCGAGCACTACCAGGAAATGGTGGAAGATCCCCGAATCCGCAAGAAAAAGATCAATGCCCGGGTGTTCTTCCAAACCCTCGCCGAGATCCAATTCGAATCCGGCTACCCCTACATCATGTACGAAGACGTGGTCAACCGCGCCAACCCCATTGCCGGTCGCGTCAACATGTCGAATCTGTGTTCGGAAATTTTACAGGTGAATTCGCCCAGCACCTACCACGACGATCTCACCTACGACGAGGTGGGGGAGGACATCTCCTGCAACCTGGGCTCGCTCAATATTGCCATGGCCATGGATTCCCCCGACTTCGCCAAAACCGTGGAAACCGCCATTCGCGGGTTGACGGCCGTGTCCGAACAGACCAGCATCCATTCGGTGCCCTCCATCCGCAAGGGCAACGAGCACGCCCACGCCATTGGCCTGGGCCAGATGAATCTGCACGGCTACCTGGGGCGGGAACGCATCCACTACGGTTCCGAAGAGGCGCTGGACTTCACCAACGCCTATTTTGCGGCCGTGCTCTACCAATGCCTGCGTGCTTCGAACAAGCTTGCGCAAGAGCGGGGGCAGTCGTTTGGCGGATTCGAAGATTCCGAATACGCCTTCGGGGCCTATTTTGATCGGTTCTCTCCCGCGGACTTCGCGCCGAAAACCGCCAAGGTGCAGGAGCTTTTCGACGCCTCCAGCATCACCGTGCCCACCGCCGCAGAGTGGGATGCGCTCAAATCCGACGTCATGACCCACGGGCTATACAACCGTAATCTACAGGCGGTCCCGCCCACCGGTTCGATCTCCTACATCAATAACTCCACCTCGTCGATTCACCCGATCGCCTCCCGGATTGAAATCCGCAAGGAAGGCAAGATCGGCCGGGTGTACTATCCGGCCCCGCACATGGACAACACCAACCTGGAATACTTCCAGGATGCTTACGAGATCGGCTACGAGAAGGTGATCGACACCTATGCCGCCGCCACGAAATATGTGGACCAGGGGCTATCCCTGACGCTGTTCTTCAAGGATAATGTGACCACCCGGGACATCAACCGGGCCCAGATCTATGCGTGGCGCAAGGGTATTAAAACCCTGTACTACATTCGGCTCCGCCAGGTTGCCCTGGAGGGTACCGAAGTTGAGGGGTGCGTCTCCTGCATGCTGTAGCCCGGCGGTAGGCTGAGACACGTGAGTAGTAATAGTAAATGGTCTATTGGTTCGACCGATTCCTTCCTCAGTCTCTGGTCGGATAAGTCCATATTGTCGATCGGCTCCAAGGGGTCGGTGTTGTCTATCGGATCGGTGGGTTCGGCCTGCTCGGTGCTTTCGGTGGGGTCCTGCCTGTCCATAGGCGGGGTGTTGTCATGCGCCACGATCTTTGGGATTTTGGCCTATGGGCGGCGTCGCTCCTAGGCGGCGCCGGTGCCGGTAGGTGGGCGTCGATAGGCAAATAGAAAACCCACACTGTTTCGCAGGGCTGGTGCAAAAACAGTGCGGGCTATTGGGCTGCACTAGGGTGAGTGCTGGAATTATTAGCGCTTGGCCAGTTCGTTGTCGATGAAGAGAACGCCCAGGCCCTCGCCGGCAAGGTTGAGACGGTCGAGGATGTCGCTCACGCTGGACTCTTCCTCGATCTGCTCCTCCAGGAATTCGTCCAGCAGCGGACGGGATTCAAAATCCTTGAGGGAATCGGAAAGAACGGAGAGTTCGCGGATCAACCCGGTCACCTTCTGCTCGTGGGCCAATGCTGCCTCAAAAGCGTCCTTGGCGGAAGCAACGTCAACCTTAGGCGGAGCGATGTCACCGATCTGCGGGGTGTAATCGCGGTCCAAGAGGTGCTGGGCGAACTTCTGTGCGTGCTCCAGCTCTTCGGCGTGCTGCTTCTTCATCCAGGATGCCATGCCGTTGAGGGACAGGTCCTCAAGGATGTAGGACATTTGCAGGTAAACCATTGCGGCTTCCAGCTCGGCGGTCACTTGGTTGTTCAATGCGGCTGCGAGTTTTTCATTGATGCTCATGGTGTGAGAGTGTAACGAGTAATTTTTCGATTGTCAGGTAAAGTTAGCCCAGCTTAACCCGGGTTTTCAGGTGTTGGATATCCTAAGTTAAGTACCTATTGGTGGGGTGATTTTTAAAAGTAGACACCTATCTAAATGCTGTGGTGAATGCCGGTTTTTCACCCAATTTCGAGGTGGAATACCGCGGTGAACAGGGGCTAAAAGCGTACCGATTCTTAAGATAGGTAAACCTAAAAATGAGGCATTAAAATGTGATGTAAATCATATATTTTTGGTGAGGTTGGCGGAAAATTGGCCGCGAGAATACGGTGAAAGACGCGGTTATAATCGAAGTCTTATTCAGCTACCAAGGAGTGCGTTTTGCTCAACAGTGACGAAGATCAATACCTAGCCACCCACAAAGAACCAGTGCACGCCATCAACTGGAACACCATCCCTGATGAAAAAGACCTGGAAGTGTGGGATCGGCTCACCGGTAACTTCTGGCTGCCGGAGAAGGTGCCGGTCTCCAACGACCTGAAAAGCTGGAGCACTCTCAACGACCTGGAAAAACAGACCACAATGCGGGTCTTTACCGGTTTGACGTTGCTGGATACCATCCAGGGCACCGTGGGTGCGGTATCCATGTTGCCGGATGCGGTGACCCTGCATGAGGAGGCCGTGTTGACCAATATTGCGTTCATGGAATCCGTGCATGCGAAAAGCTACTCCAATATCTTTATGACGCTCGCATCGACAAAAGAAATCAATGAGGCGTTTCGGTGGAGTGAGGAAAACGAGAACCTGCAAAAGAAGGCCAAAATCATTTTGACCTACTACGACGGCGCCGACCCACTGAAGCGGAAAGTGGCCTCCACGCTGCTGGAATCGTTCCTGTTCTATTCGGGCTTCTACCTGCCCATGTATTGGTCCAGCCACGCTAAGTTGACCAATACCGCTGACATTATTCGCCTGATTATCCGTGACGAGGCGGTGCACGGCTACTACATTGGCTATAAATTCCAGCAGGCCCTGGCAAAAGAGTCGCCGGAGCGGCAGGAAGAGCTGAAGGAATACACCTTCGACGTGCTCTATGAGCTCTACGAGAACGAGATCGCCTACACCGAGGATCTCTATGACCCCCTGGGCTGGACCGAGGACGTGAAACGGTTCCTGCGCTACAACGCCAATAAGGCGCTGAATAACCTGGGCTATGAGGCACTTTTCCCCGCCGACGAATGCCAGGTATCGCCTGCGATTTTGTCGGCGCTCAGCCCCAATGCGGATGAAAACCATGATTTCTTCTCCGGTTCCGGCTCCTCCTATGTGATCGGCAAGGCCGAAAACACGACGGATGAGGACTGGGACTTTTAACTTGGTGCGTGGCGGCGGTGTGCTTACCGACGCCCGGTGGTCGGCCGTTGATGGTCGACTGATGGGTTTTATGTACTCCACATCCGCCACTTGTCCTTATCGGGGGTAATTACCATTGGTTCATGGGGGTAGGGGGCAGGCGGGGGCTCCCGGATGGGTACACCCTTGTGGGTCTAACTTTCCGGGGGTTCCCCAAAAAGGTGTAATCTTATAGGTGTACCCACACGGTGTTAATCGAATGAGGTTAACCAAGTAGGGGTAACTAACAGGGTTTCACTAAAAAGGGGTAAAAGCGGGGAAATGGCCGAGTTTCAATCTTTGGATTGACGCATACCGGGGGTAATAAAACGGACATTATGCGGCAAAAATCGGAAAAATCCGCGGAAAATAACGTGTTAAACATCACACTCAAAATGGGAGAAAAACAGGCCAGCATCGAGTTTTAGCCTATTGCTAATGAAAAACCGCTGGATTTATACCTTATGGCAGAAAAAGCCTTTTCCAACCACGAAAACAACAGGTAGCATGCGAGAAAGGTACACCCAAATGAGGTGGATTATCATTACCGATCTCCCCTAAAATGAGGAAGCGTAATTTTGAGACACATTCCCTATGATTGATTAACCACATATAGGTGTGGTGTGTGTCTTAGTGAAAGTCAGGAGGATCGTATGACCGCTGTGGCACCGCGGCAGGAGAATTACTCCCAGCCCACACGGCCCGCACCGAC
>CAJZGD010000069.1 GCA_915275065.1 uncultured Corynebacterium sp.
GGGAACCTTCGGCAGGCGAACCAGCAACAACCTCCGCAATCTCCACCTCTAACGGTTTTTTGAGATACCGCAATGCCGCAGTCGTCGCCGAAGACTCGGACGACAAAAACGCCTGCTGGTTTAGCTGATTCACCTCCTCCTCAGTCTTATTTTGGGGTATGACCTGATCAATGGGCACCAAATTATCGCTCGTGAGCAGCCACCGGCTAATCGCCTGAACCAGCGTCATATTGGTGCGAACAGACACGGTAGTCATATTGAGGTTACCGCTGGTGTGATCAACATCGGTGCCAGTGATCTGAACAACATCCACATCATTGACTTTGCCCAATGTGTTAAACATGGGCCCCGGCCCCTCGGCCGCATACGGCACGGTCAGCGCTATATTTGTGCCAGGAATATGGTCCAAATTCACCAAAGCAGCCAGGGCAAAAACCGGGATAGCACCAAAGGTAAGGGTTGTAAAACGTCGATTCACGGTTCTTAAGCGTACCGTAGGGATTTGACAAAACTAGGTATCTCACCAGCCCTCAACAGTATGTGTTTTCAACTGCAATGCTCCCTATCACGTGTGGTAGCTCACGTGTTCGCTATAAGCGTTGTGGTTTTATGGCATTTTCGTGGTAACAGTAGGTAGCGTGTGAGGCATGGCGAATAGTAATTTTGGTTTTAATTTTGGTTTCGGCAAACGCGACGACGGCAACGACGATAATAACGACTTTAGCGGGGGCATAGGAGATTTTCTTAACGATCTCGGACAAATGCTGTCCGGTTTAGGCTCATCAATGAATAGCTCCGACGGGGAATCCGTCAACTATTCCATGACGGAGCGCATTGCCCGCCAACAAATCGGTGCCCAAGATGGCCCCATAACCAACACCGACCAGCAGCAAGTACAAGATGCGGTACGGATCGTAGAATTATGGCTTGACGACGCCACCTACCTGCCGGCATCGGAAAATAAAGTCGTCGCATGGAACGCCACCGACTGGCTCACCAATACCCTACCGGCGTGGAAACGCATGATTAACCCAGTAGTGGCCCAAATGAACGAGGCACGGTTAAGCGGACTACCGGAGGAAGTACGGGACGCCATCGGGCCAATCATCGGCATATTTAGCTCAATGTCCTCGGCAAACTTCGGGGCACAATTAGGCAACGCCCTAGGCGATTTAGCCACCCAATCCCTATCCGGCTCCGACTTCGGAATCCAGGTAGCCCCCGAACACACCACCGCACTGCTCCCGCACTCCGTCAACCACATTGCCCGCGAAATAGCGGTATCGCCCCAAGACGTGCTCATGTATCTAGCGGCACGAGAAGCCGCCCGGCAACGACTCTTCCGACATGTGCACTGGCTCAGCGAACGCCTCGTATCCTCAGTGGAGGAATACGCAGCCGGCCTAGAATTGGATAACTCCGCCATGGAAGAAGCCATGCGGAACATCAACCTTGAATCGCAAGACCCGGCAGCAATCCAAGACGCCCTCAACCAAATGCAGGGCATGGATCTAGAACCAAAAATTCGGTCCCGCAACACCGGTGCCACAACCCGGTTAGAAACCCTCTTAGCCCTGGTCGAAGGCTGGGTGGAACTCGTGGTCACAAATGCGCTCGGCGACCGGGTGCCGGCCACGGCAGCGCTCAACGAAGCATGGCAACGGCGCCGACGCACCGGTGGCTCCGCCGAAAAAGCATTCGCCTCAGTGGTGGGCATTGAATTCGCCGCCCCGAAAGTAAGCGAAGCAAAAGAACTATGGAAACGAGTAACCGTGGCCGTCGGTGAGGAACGCCGCGATAAAGTATGGGACCACCCCGATTTCCTGCCGCTCGCCGAACACCTGGACAATTCCGCCGAGTTCATCGACTCCCTGCTTGACGACGCCGACACCGCCAATTTCGACCCCATCGCCGAAATCACCGCCCTGGAAGAAATGCTGGCCCAAAAATCCGAGGAGGAACAAGCCGAACAGAAAGAATGGCCCAAGCCAAAGGATCAAAAACCCGAGGACAACCAGGACAAGAAATCGGACGATTCCGACAAATAATTCCTCATTATTCCTCGGTAACAGTCATCCTGCCCCACGCCTCCAAAAACCCCTTGGCCCGTTCGGCGCGGGGCGCCTTGTCCGCCCACGACCAAAAATCGGCGGAATGCCCATCGTGGATAAACGTGTGGGTGAGCTCATGCACCAACACCGAATCCAACACATAATCGGGTACGTTCCGCAACCGATGGGAAATCCGAATATCCCCCGTGGCCGGCGAACACGAACCCCACCGCTGACTCTGGTTAGTGACCCACCTGACGCTACCGATAGTAGCTCGACCATCAAGAACCGTCCGGTTCAACACCTGGGCGCGCCGGGCCAGATCGGCATCAGTCCGGGCGGTGGCGGTGGTTTTTCGATTGATCTTTGCAACAATGTCGTCAACAAGCTGCGCTTCCTCATGCGGCAATAGGTTCGCTGGAACGCGCACCTGAATGCGCCCATCAACAATTCGGCCGGCAGCAGTGCGGGTGCGGCGGGCAGAACGAATGATCTCAACATCAAACGTGTTTGGTACGGCAGCCATGGTGTCTCATTCTAATTCATGACATGGTAGAACCATGCCGGGGAAAACCAATATTCAGCACCCATTACCCAACCCTGCGGCGCTTCCTGGCATCGACCCGCCCAACCTTGACCTTGCCGACCCCCAAGAACCCGACACTGCCCCACTCACCGCCGGTGAAATACTCAAGGCCGCCCCGGCGCGGCATGGTGACAAACACCTAGTGGTATTGAGCTCCTCCGCACATATTATTCGCCGACCAAATGTGGGTATTCAGTGCGGTGCTGATGCCACAACCGCTGGGGTGTTTGAGGTCCAGGGGCCGCCGCAGCGCCTGCTTGTGCCGATTCTCATGTCGTGTATTAATCCGATCAGTTTGGATGTTTTGCATCGTCGGGTGGAGATGACGGGTCTTTCCGCAATCAAAGCCCGCCTGCTCATTGATGATTTGCTGAATCATGGCGTGCTGGTGCCGTTCGAACATATGGTTGTTGCGGTGATCGGCAGGTGTTCGCTTGCGGCAACGGTTATTCGCCTGTTGGGGGAGCTCGGTGTGGTGGTGCGGCAACCGCGACGGGGTGAGTCTGAGGAGCGGTTTCTTGCCCAAATCCCTAAGGAGTTGTTGGTGATTCCGGTGGGTAAGGTCGGGTATAGCAAAAGCATTTGCCGCAGATTGGGCAGGTGGGATGATGTGATTCCCGCTACCATTATTGATTCTTCCGGGGTTATTGGGCCGATTCGGGTGCGGGGTGAGGGGGCGTGTTTGCAGTGCGCCGAGTTGTATCGGATTTCCGCGGATCCGCAGTGGCGGACTGTTACTAAGGATTTGCCGCTGAATCCTCGGCATAATCCGGTTGTGGAGTATGCGACGGCCGCCCGGTTGGCGGCGTTGTTGATGCCGCGGTATCCGGCGCCTGGGGTGGTGAATGCGTCGTATGCGCCGGGGGTGTGTATTGAGGTGAATCCGTTTGCGGGTACTGCGGTGGAGACTGTTGTTCGAACGCATCCGATTTGCCCGGTGTGTTGGGAGAATCGGTCATGATGCGAACGTGTTCGTTGTTGTTGGTCATTCCTCATTGTCGTCGAGGAATTGGGCGACGGTTTCTAGTAGGTCTTGCCCGTAGCGTTCGACTTTGACTTGACCGATGCCGTTGATTTTGAGTAGTTCGGCGGTGTTGGTGGGGAGGGCTTCGGCGATGGCTTGGAGGGTGGCGTCGGAGAACACAATGTAGGCGGGGATGTTATTGGTTTTTGCCACGCCGGCCCGCCAGACGCGGAGGGTTTCGAAGATTTGTGGGTCCGCGTCGGAGGGGCAGTTGTTGCATCTTCCGAGGATTCTTTCGGGCATGTCGACAAGTGGGCTGCCGCAGACTTTGCATCGGGCGGGGCGCCGATGTCGCTTGGCTGGTTTGGCGGTGGTGATTTTGTTGGTTTCGGGGATGATGTCGTCGAGGAATCGGGTGCGTTTGCGGCTGTGCCGACCGCCTTCTTGGCGGGCTGCTGACCAGGAGTGGAAGAGGTGTTTTCGTGCCCGGGTGACGCCGACGTAGAAGAGTCGTCGTTCTTCTTCGATGGCGGCTACGCCGGCTTTGATGGCGTGGGTGATGGGGAGGCTGCCGTCTGTGAGGCCGACTAGGAACACGGCGTCCCATTCCAGGCCTTTGGCCGCGTGGAGGGATGCGAGGGTGACGCCTTGCATGGTGGGGGGGTGTTTATTGGTGTCGCGTTGGTGAAGTTGGTGCAGGAGCCCAATGAGGTTGAGGTCGGGGGTGGCTTTGCCTAGTTCTTTGCTGAGTTCGACGAGCGCTTGGAGGCTTTGCCAGCGTTCGCGGGCTTGGGCGCCTTCGGGCTCTTGGGGGGTGAGGCCGATGGGGGCGAGGGCGGATTCAACGAGTTCGTGTATGCGGGGGCCGATGAGGTCGGGTGGTTGGTGTGCTTCCAGCTGCGAGAGCCGAATGAGTGTGCTAATTGCTTGGCGGATTTCTGGCCGTTTGAAGAATTCTTCGCCGCCCCGCACTTGGTAGACGATGCCGGCGTCGGCGAGGGCTTGTTCGAATGGGGCGGATTGGGCGTTGATGCGGTAGAGGACCGCGATTTCGGCCGGGGGTACCCCCTGTTCGATGAGGTGTTTGATGCGTTCGGCGACGGCTCGGGCTTCGGCGGGTTCGTCGTCATAGCCTGCGAAGACGGGTGCTGGGCCGGCGGGGAGCATGCCACGGAGTTGGAGTTTTGTGCCGGAAACTCGGCCGGTTGCTTGGCTGATGATGGTGTTGGCCAGATCGGTGATTTGCGGGGTGGATCGGTAGTCACGTTGCAGCTTTACGACGGTGGCGTGTGGGTAGGTGCGGGAGAAGTCGAGGAGGAATTCGGGGCTGGCGCCGGTGAAGGAGTAGATGGTTTGGTTTGCATCGCCGACGACGGTGATGTCGTCTCGGTTGCCCAGCCATGCGGAGAGGACTCGTTGTTGGAGGGGGGTGACGTCTTGGTATTCGTCGACGACGAAGGTGCAGTATTGGGCCCGGAATTCTTCGGCGATGGCGGTGGAGTTTTCGATGGCCCCGGCAACGTGGAGGAGGAGGTCGTCGAAGTCGAGGAGCATGACGTCGGGGTTGATTTTGGCGTCTTCGTAGCGTTGGTAGATTTGCGCGACGATGGGGGCTGGTTGTGGGGTGTGGCGGTGAGCGGTTTCGGCCACGTATTGTTCGGGGCTGATGAGCCGGGATTTGGCCCATTCGATTTCGCTGAGGATATCGCGCACGTTTTCGACTGAGGAGTCGATGCCGAGGCTGCGGGCTGCCCGGCCTACGAGCGGGAATTTGTTGTCCAGGAGTTGCCAGGAGAGGTTGCCGGCGACCTGGGGCCAGAAATAGGCAAGTTGGCGCATAGCGGCAGCGTGGAAGGTGCGGGCTTGGACGCCGCCGATACCCATGAGTCTGAGGCGGTGGGCCATTTCGCCGGCGGCGCGCTTGGTGAAGGTGACCGCCATGACCCGGTTGCCGCCCACGAATCCTTGGTCGATCAGGTGTGCGATTCTATAGGTGATGGTGCGGGTTTTGCCGGTACCAGCACCGGCGAGAATGGCCACGGGGCCGCGGGGGGCGGTGGCTGCTTGTTGTTGGTCCGCGTCTAGGTCGCCAAGATTTATCACTGGTGTAACCATTCATGAATAAGGTTTGCCGCTAGGGAGCCGGGGCCGGGAAGCGGCAGCGTGTTGTTGAGCAGCTCGTCACGGGTCACCCACCGGGTTTCGGAGAGTTCCCCGTCGGTGGGCATGGTGGGGTGTTCATCGTCGGTGGTGGCGGTGAAACCCACCATGATAGAACCGGAGTAGGGCCATGGTTGGCTGCGCTGGTAGCGCAGGCCGTAGATGGTGCGTCCGGTTTCTTCTTGGGCTTCCCGCTGCATGGCGGCTTCAAGGGTTTCACCCAGGTCGACGTATCCAGCTATGAGGGAATAGTGTGGATGGTTGACGTTTTTCCCCAGGAGGATTCGTTCCGTGCCTGCCAGGGTGATGAGCCCGATGACTGCGGGATTGATGCGCGGAAACACTTGGACCGCTCCCTGGTCGTGTTCGACGGTGGCCACGCCGTGTTCGTCGAAAAGCAGTGGTCGGCCAGTCAGCGGGTCGAAGCGGGTGGTTTCTCGATAGTTCAATACCGCCAAGGCGGTGAGGGCCTGGGGATCCATGGTTCGCTGTATCTCCGTTCCACCTGCTAACTTTTGCAGCGAGTCAGAGGCGATCCGCTGCACTCCCCCACCACCTGGTAGCGGGTAGATGGGGACACCCGGGAGGGCGTCGACAAGCGTGGGGATGGTGCGGCCCACAGAATCAAAAACAAAAACCTGCACAACTAGTCATCCTTTGTGTCGTCGCTGAACACGCGGCGAACATACAGCAGCCGATCCCCCGGCTCCACCGTCTCAGCCTCTAGCGAATCGATGCGGTACAGTTCGCCGGAGCGCACCACCCCCAGCACAATATCCGCCAGATGACGAGGGTTCGCCCCCACCTCATCGTCGGCGATGGGCCGCTCCGCAATGGAAAACCCTTCGTCGGGCGACAATAGGTCCTCCATCATTTCCACCACCGATGGTGTTACTGTCGCCAACCCCAGCATGCGGCCGGCGGTCTCTGACGAAATCACCACGGAATCCGCACCTGATTGTTCTAATAAATGTTGGTTTTCCGACTCTCGCACGCTCACCACAATCCACGCGCTCGGCGCTAATTCCCGAACCGACAAGGTGACCAGCACCGCCGTGTCATCGGTGCTTGGCGCAACCACCACGGCTTTTGCCTTGCCAACTCCGGCAAGTTTCAGAATATTCGACTGGGTTCCCGAACCATTCACCGTGACTAAGCCCTGCGCCTCGGCCACTTCTAATACCCGGGAATCCTTGTCGACGACCACGATGTCTTTCGGCGATGTACCGTCGGCCAATAACGCCGATACCGCGGACCTGCCTTTTGTGCCGTAGCCAATAATGATCGTGTGATTACGCATCCTTTTCCTCCAATGCTGAATCTGCCACGCCTTACGGGATTCCTCCGTCAACACCGATAGTGTGGTGCCGACCAGCAGAATCACGAACCCTAACCGCAACGGTGTGACCACAAACAGGTTAATCAACCGAGCCAGCTGCGTCACCGGCACAATATCGCCGTAACCCGTAGTTGATAGCGTCACGCCAGAGTAATACAACGCATCAATAAATGATAGTTTTTCGGAGTAACCATCTTTCTCTATGTAAGCAACCAAGGCCACCATGATAATGAGCACCAATGCGATCCCGACGCGACGCACAATCAACTCAATGGGGCTGACCTGCACGTTCACTGGAATTCGGATGATATTAATCAATGCATGCTGGGGAATGTCAGGGCTACCAGCCTCGTTGCTTGACCGACCCGAACGGTCAGGGGGATACCTACTCGGCATAACGCTCTGCTCCTTGGACGTCCTTACGAACCATGAACACCATAATGCTTCAGGATAGTCCGTTTCAGTCGGTTTCCCAGAAGCCCCAAAACTCATTCCTGATTAATTCCTGATATCACACAAACCACATGCCTAGGCATGGTTGTTCCTATAACTAGGTCTGTGGTCAACTGGCAGCCATAACCCCAAAGCTCCACTTTCCAAAACGGCAAACAGATGAGCTGGCTGCACAACGGCTTACGCCTTGATAGTGGAGCTTAAGTGGAAGCTTGCATAGGGCTGGTAACCGCAATGCCGACACCGAAGCAACGCTGCGGCGACACAAATTCTTGGCACACACTCGTTGGCCTGTTCGCCGTTATTTTTTACATATGAAGGTCTGAGATGTGCGTTCATGATATGAGTTATTTTGTTTATATGGTGTGAAACTATTGAATACGGGTTTTTTCGATGGCTCTACCCCCTTGGTATCTTTTGCGAAAATCAACCTATATAATTGGAAGCAATTTTAAATCGGGTTTTGATTCCTCTAAAAACTTGCATGATTCATGCCAGCAAATGAGGGGTCAAATGGTGCTCTACGTTTATAAATACGCAAATATGAAAGATAATATTTCCACACCTATCGGTTATTGCTGATTTCTATACCGCAAGGAATTTTACTCACCGTACCCCAACATTAGGGGCCGCAAAATCAGCGGGCAAGGGATTTCATCAATGCATTATTTCGATAACGACAACGTTCGCACCGTTAAAGCTAAGGAAAAGATGTGGTTCTGACAAATTAATCAGGAAAAGAACTCACCAAGGTTTCACTGATCTTGAGTCTCATGAAAATGGTTCGTTACCTGGGACGCCACTAGTCCAAAATGCTGGCGACTATTGGCCACCGTACCGCTGGGAATGCGCTAGTAACAACCGAAAAAGCTAACGATTGAACGATTGGGGTCTTCCGTCATGGAGAAGTCAAAAATCTATAAAGTAATCTGGATCTTATTGCTATCAATAGTTTTCACTATTGATTCTGCCTTGTTTGGAGAGGATCATGTTCCTTACTGGGCATATCTCATCAAATTCGTCGTGATGGCATCGCTGCTTACCCTAGGGCAAAAAGCAATGTCCGGTGATGCGGAAACGGTGAAAGACAATCAACGGACTCTTCTTCTCGTGTCTGCAGTATCGGCAGGTATCATCTGCATGATGGTCATTTGGATCCGATTCACCTAGAAACTCATTTTTGCGGGATTATCCTGCACCTACAGCCATCTCGTGGGTTTGAAAACCATAGAAACCCATCACACACTGGCCCGTCCTCACCATAAAATCGGCACGACAGGTTCGGGAAAACGCCTGATTTTACTGCAAATCTACCGGACGCCTACCTGCCCAAATCAGGGCCCACAGGCAAAAGCTCCACTTCCGCATTACGCCGCACGAACCACAAAGACCAACCAGATGCGGAAAATGGAAGTGGAGCTTTGAAAGATCGACACCGGCGCTCACTCCGGCCATGGTTTTCCATGCTGATCCGAATCCCCGCCACGCCTCGCCCCATGCCCCGCCGTAACTGCCTGGGTGGCGGTGGCGGTCAAAGTGGTCAAAGCTCCACTTCCAACAAGATGGTAGCCAGATGGCACTATCATGTTTCCAAAGTGGAGCTTTTACCCGCGTGGGGTCTACCTAACCGGGTCTCGATCGAAGCAGAACCCCCACACGAGGGCACGGCCAACCCCGATCCACCACATGTCCATGACACCGCGCCGCCAGGACCCAACCTGATGCTCACTTACTCAAGAGGCTGGGCCGCCAATCGCAGTGTTTCCGCAATCTCCCGCTCGCTGGGCAAGTTATCGGCACTGGACAGCTTGTCGTAGCGCACATAATAAAACGAGGCGTGAATCTCATCTGGATCTATCCCCTGCAATTGGGCCCAAGCAATCCGGTACACCGCCAACTGCATCGTCAAATACCGCATATCGGCTCGGCTAGGTAATTGCCCCGTCTTCCAGTCAACAATGTGCCAACCAGATTCATCACGGAACACGGCATCCATGCGACCCCGGATCACAATCCCATCAATCGAAACTTCAAAGGGTTGCTCGACAAACATGGGGGTGCGGTCAGCGAATTGCCCCGCCGCAAACTTGTCCTTCAACTCTTGGAGCTGGCCTGGTGTGATTTCTTCATCCATGCCGGGCAATTCCGACTCATCAAGAAGCGTTGGCACCCCAAATCGCTGCTCCAACCAACTGTGAAACTCGGTGCCACGCTTCGCATACCGATTGGGTTTAAACGGCACTGGGCGGCGCTGCCTGCGGGCAAACTGTTCTGGGTTTTGCTTCAACGCCACAATATCCGTGGCCGTAAGCTCGGTAGATAATTCCACTTCCACAATGTCCGATTGCAGCCGCTGGTATTCCTCAATGAGCGCGGTCACATCCTTCTCCCACAACTGAAACAGGTCATTGTCCTGGTTGAACGCCATAGGATCGCCTGCCGACTGCTGCGCTATCGCCTTCCGTACCAAATCTGCCCCAGTGAGCAGGTTGACGGTTTTGGTGGGTTTCGGAAACATCCCAGGAGGCGATTGTTGCACTTCACTCTGCTCATCAATGGTATCCGTGGCGGCAGCCTCAGCCGGATCATGCCATGCCACGATGCTGTCCGTCGATGCATTCCGCTTCATCAACAAAAAATTGTTGCACGGCTCGGTGTCATGCTCATTATCGTCCAACGCGGAAGCGGTCACAATGAGCCGCTGGGCCGCCCGGGTAATAGCCACATAAAATAAGCGGGTGCTTTCCTCCGACAACGACTGCCGAAACTCCCCTATGTGGGCCACGCACTCGGCCTCTAATTGCGCACGGTTTTCCAGACACGATGTGTCCAGCACCGGGGACCCCACCGTATCCCCAGACTCGGCGGCATCGCCCCGCAACGTCGATGGCACCATGGCCGGATTCGTCAACCAGGTACTCGCCTGCGTCTTATCGTAATTCCTATCGCTGGCATGCAGCACACACACGGTGTCCCATTCCAAGCCTTTCGCCTTATGCACGGTGAGGATCTGCACCCTATCGCTCCGCACCTGAACCTCCCCCAATTCCAGGCCAGACTCCTGACGCCGAGCTTCCGTGAAATAGTCAAGAAGCTGGGACAATGTGACATTAGGGATGGTGGCAAAATTCGCCACCTCCTGGTGCAACTTATCCAAATGAATGGCCCCCACCGCGCCATCGAGACGTGGGTTTTCCCGGCTCAACACCTCGGTGCGAATCCCCATGACCCGCTCAATTTCGGCAAAAAGATCCGGGAGGCTACTGCCAGCGGCAACGGTCTGCCGCAACCTACGTAATTGGGAACTTAACCGGCCCAGGCGCCGATACCCCTCCTCACTATATTTTTCCGGCTCCCCCAAATCAGCAATGGCATCCGTGAGCCCCACAATGTTTTCGGAATCCGCGGCAAGAACCTCGGCGATTTCCTCCTCCAACTTGACAGCCGGGTCCACAGAATCCGTGGTCTTCCCGCTGCTGGCCCGACCAGAGAGCTCCCC
>CAJZGD010000070.1 GCA_915275065.1 uncultured Corynebacterium sp.
AACCGGTGGGTCCCTGCCTCGCCATCACCCCCTGGAATTTTCCCCTGGCCATGGGCACCCGCAAGCTGGGCCCGGCCCTGGCGGCGGGCTGCACCATGATCGTGAAGCCCGCGTCGAAAACCCCGCTCACCATGCTGTATCTTGCGGAACTCCTGGCGCGCGCCGGGGTGCCTCGCGGGGTGGTGGCCGTGTTGCCAACGAAGAACGCTTCGAACGTGTCCGCGCTATTAGATGATTCCCGGCTGCGGAAGCTCACCTTCACCGGCTCCACCGCGGTGGGGCAGCAGTTGGCTGCTCGGGCGGCACGCCATAGTTTGCGGGTCAGCCTGGAACTTGGTGGCAATGCCCCCTACCTGGTGTGCGAGGACGCCGACGTGGATCAGGCCGCCCAGGCGGTGGCGGTGGCCAAAATGCGGGGTGCCGGCCAAGTGTGTATTGCCGCGAACCGGTTTTTGGTGCATGAGCGGATCGCGGCGGAGTTCACCGCGAAAGTTTCCGAGGTGTTGGCTGGTTTCCGCCTGGGCCGGGCCACCGATGCGGGGGTGACCTTCGGGGCGCTTTCCGGCGCCGACCAGGTGGCTACGGTGCAGAAACTCGTCGATGATGCCCTCGTCCAGGGCGCTACTGTGGCGTCCGGGGGTGTGCTTCCTGCGGGGTTGCCGGCGGGTGGTAGCTATTTCCCGGCTACCGTGTTGACTAATGTGCCGACCACCGCGGACATCGCCCACTCCGAGATTTTCGGCCCGGTGGTTGCCATCCAAACCTTCGCCACCGAGGACGAGGGCATTGCCATGGCCAATGACACGCCGTTCGGCCTGGCGGCCTATGTGTTTGCCGGTGATACCGGTCGGGCGTTGACCATTGCCGAACGCATCGAGGCCGGCATGGTTGCCATTAACAAGGGCACGATTTCCGATCCGGCCGCACCCTTCGGTGGGGTGAAGGAGTCCGGTGTGGGCAGGGAGGGCGGCATGGAGGGAATCGGCGAATACCTGGAGCCGAAATACATTTCCCTACTGTAGGTTGAAGTATAAGATCGGGGAGAAAAACCCGGCCAAACCCAGTTCCTGCAGGAACCACCATCCCTGCTCCTCATCAAGCAGTGCGCCGGAACGCAGTGTGGTTTCTGTGTGCTTTAACCACCAGTCGGGGTCGCAGTCGTCCAATGCGCTTTCAATCAGATCGATCTCGTCCAGGATCTCCTCGTCGCTTCCTGCGATGAGAAGAATCCGCTCCACGGGTTCCATGAGCACGTGGGTGTAGCCGCCGGCGGTGATGCGGTCAATGGTTTCCGTGATATCTGCGAAATTGGGTTCTATTTCCTCCCAGATTTTCGGGAGGATTTTCGAGCGGTGGGCGTCGAAAAGCGCCCGCAGTTTGGTCACAAAATCGGTGACTTGTGTGGTATCCAGTCGGCCGCGAAACGCCCCAACCTTGATGTCGCCGAGGTCGAAAAATAGCGACGGTATCGCAACCGTGTCAATATGGGTGAAGAGTAGTGCCAGGAATGGGGCGTCGTACCGGAACTGCCCAATGCCGGTGAATTCGTTGTCTTTTTGGGCGTAAAGATATGTGCGATTAGCCATGCTCAGCATGCTAACCACGCCACCGGACATGTTTGGGGGTTGGCTGAAGTTACCCCAACCTGCCGCGGCCCATGCGCAGCAGGATTTGCGCCAGCGCGGGGCCCTCTGGGCCTAGTTCCTGTCGAAACTGGTTAATGATCGCCACCTCCCGGGTGTGCACCAGCTTGGTGCCGCCCGCCGACATGCGGGTTTTCCCGATCGCCTGGGAAATCGCCGTTCGCTGCTTAATGGCATCCAAAATCACCTGGTCCAGGCGGTTGATCTCCTCCCGATACTGCTGAATTTCCGCATCCGACAGCGGATCATCAGTGCCCGAGGGAAAACGAATATTCACATCAGCTGCATCAGTCATGAATATTATTGTGCCAGATGTTTCGTGTCCGACCCACGCAGTAAGTTGGAGGAATAATGACTGCCGCACAAAACCCTTCACCGCATTCCGACCAGCCGGAGCAGCCCGACCTGTTTGCCGGCGTGACCGGATTCGAAGCCTACTCTGCCACCCCGCCACCGGAGGCACCACGCGCCGACGAACCGTTACCGCCCCCACCGGAGGAACCCCCAGCATACGACACCATTCCTCCCGACCCGGAGGCTGCCGCCGGCATTCTCGACTACTCGGTGCCTGCCGCGTGGGACGAGCTGCCGGCACACCAGCCGTGGGCGAATGCGGAGGGAAGCGCCGATGATCTTATAGCCGATCTGAATCCGCAGCAGCGCGCCGCCGTGGAACATTCTGGTTCCCCGCTGCTCATCGTCGCGGGTGCTGGCTCCGGGAAAACCGCCGTGCTCACCCGGCGCATCGCCTACCTGCTGCGCATGCGGGGTGTCGCCCCGGGGCAGATACTTGCCATCACCTTCACCAATAAGGCCGCCGCCGAAATGCGCGACCGGGTGATTGACCTGGTCGGCCCCACCGCTACCCGCATGTGGGTTGCCACCTTCCACTCCGCCTGCGTGCGGATTCTGCGGGAGCAGGCGCACCTGCTGCCCGGGCTCAACACCAACTTCACCATCTATGATGCCGATGATTCCAAACGGCTCCTGGGCATGATCGCCAAAGACCTGCAGATCAATGCCCAAAAATTCCCGCCCCGGCTGTTGGCTGCCGCTATCTCCGCGCTGAAAACCGAGCTCACCGACCCTGACGCAGCTAGTGACGAGGCGGCCGCCACCCGCAACCCCTTCGACCGCACCATCGCCGAGGTGTACACCGAATACCAGCGGCGGCTGCGGGCCGCTAACGCCCTCGACTTCGACGATCTCATCGGGGAAACCGTGCGGGTGTTTACCACCCACCCCGAAATCGCCGCCTACTATCGAAAACGTTTTCGTCACGTTCTTATTGATGAGTACCAAGACACCAACCATGCCCAATACGTTCTCATCTCCACACTTGTTGGTACCGGATCTGATGCTAGTGAACTCAGCGTGGTTGGCGACTCCGATCAATCCATCTATGCGTTCCGCGGCGCCACCATTCGCAATATCGAAGAATTCGAACGAGACTACCCCCAAGCACGGACAATCCTGCTGGAGCAAAATTATCGTTCCACCCAAAACATCCTCTCCGCGGCCAATGCCGTGATCTCCCATAACCATGGCCGACGGGAAAAGAAACTCTGGACCGACCATGGTGCTGGCGCGAAAATCACCGGCTATGTTGCGGACAATGAACATGACGAAGCTCGATTCATCGCCACCGAAATCGACGCTTTGTTCGACACGGGTGTCGGCTATGGGGACATTGCCGTCATGTACCGCACCAATAATTCCTCCCGGGCCATCGAAGAAGTCTTCATCCGCACCGGCATCCCCTACAAGGTGGTGGGTGGTACTCGCTTCTACGAGCGCAAAGAAATCCGCGATCTCATCGCTTACCTGCGTGTTCTTGACAACCCTACCGATGAAATTTCCCTGCGGCGCATCATTAACACGCCCCGCCGTGGCATTGGCGACCGCGCGATTGCCACCGTCAATCTGTACGCCGAAAACTTCGGCATGAGCTTCGCCGATGCGCTTGTCGACGCCGCCCACGGCAAAGTCACCGCCTTAGGGACCCGCGCCAAAAACGCCATTGCCGCATTCCTCGAACTCATGGACGGCCTCCGGGCCGATGCCGCCGAGGCCACCAACACCATCACCGGCCTGCCCGACATTGGTGTGGTTGTGTCCCGCATCCTCGACGCCACCGGCTACAAAGCCGAACTAGAGGCCAGCACCGACCCCCAGGATGGTGCCCGACTCGACAACCTGAACGAACTTGTGTCCGTGGCCCGGGAATTCAGCTCCGAAGCCGCGAACCTCATGGCCTATGCCGCCATGGGCGCAGGCGTGGAAGGGGATGATTCGGCCGAGCCGATGGTGGGGGAGCCCCAGCCGGGATCCATTCACGCGTTTTTAGAAAAAGTCTCCCTCGTGGCCGACTCCGACCAGCTGCCCGATGACAGCACGAACGTGGTCACCCTCATGACCCTGCACACCGCCAAGGGGCTGGAATTTCCGGTGGTGTTTCTCATCGGCTGGGAGGATGGCCAGTTCCCGCACCTGCGGGCCCTGGGTGACCCGCAGGAGCTTGCTGAGGAACGCCGACTCGCCTATGTGGGCATCACCCGCGCTCGTCAAACCCTGTACCTGACCCGCGCCATGCTGCGCGCATCCTGGGGTAATGCCGTGGCCAACCCAGCCTCCCGATTTTTAGAAGACATTCCCGAAAAGCTCATGTATTGGCGGCGAGAAGAACCCGGCGCCGGCAGTTGGGACGATGACTGGGGCGCAAGCGGTTGGGGTGGTGGCAGCTTCGTCGGTGGTTACGGCGGCTATGGGGGATACGGTGGGGCTGGTGGGTATTCCGGCCGCAAGCCCGGTGGTTCATACCGGAAACCGAAAACTCCCCGCAGCTCCCGGTCGTCGACGCCGGCCACCAACCTTCACCTGGAGGTCGGCGATAAAGTCAACCACGACAAATACGGTCTGGGCACCGTCCAAAGCGTTGATGGTTCCGGCATTCATACCAGCGTCACCATTGATTTCGGTTCCGCCGGTACCGTGAAACTCATGCTCATCGGTGGGGTGCCGCTCGAAAAACTGTAGCCGAATCAATCCTGCCGGTAGCTCAGCATCCGATTCGACCGGGTGGTGACGTACCCCAAGGTGGCGGAAATCGCCGGCACCAATAGGCCCAGCACCACTATCAGATACCAGTGGAGACCAAAATTCTCCACGGATCCCAGGCTCAGCACCTCACCGTTGATGTCCCGCTCGCTGAAATCCGTTTGCAGCAGCGCCACAATATGGCCCAGGATAATCGCTGGCCAGGTGCCCAAAATGGCGGTGATCGCCCCATAGTAGCCGCCGATCTGCCGCACCAGGCTCGTCGACGCCCCCAAGGCATAGAGCTGCTCGTTTTGGGCCCGCAATTGTGGGGTAGCCACGATGAGCACCAAACCCACAATCAGTAGGATTCCCACAAACAGAACCCACACATATATTGATTCATACGCTGAGGTTTCTACCGCAAGAACTTGAGCGTGATAATAGTGGCTGAATGCATCGATTTGGTCGGTCATTTCCACCTGATCCGTCATTGTGCCTGGCTGCTCTGTCATCACAACGTAACGATCAAACGCCAATTCGATGCCTAATTCTTCTGCGGCTTGTGGGCTCACAACCCAACCATGCAGCTGCTCCGGTAGGGCTGCTGTAAACGGCAACTCTAGTGTCTTCGTTTTTTGGAACTGCGATTCAGCCGTCACCGGGTTCGATGTATCTTTCTCCACGCTGATTTTCCGCCGACCCGTGTCCGCAACGATAGCGGTGGTTCCCACGACCCCACCGTCCTTCAGCACCTGGGTGGCCGAAGCTCGCTGCTCATCGGTGAGATTAAAGATCTGCAACACTTCGGGCCCGCCCACAACGATATCGGAGTCCTGCATCGCAAACGGGAGAAACAGGTGTGCCTCATCCATTCGCAAATAACGACAATGCTTCGCCGCCTCTGGATCAGTATTCGCATCCTTGCCGTGATACGTATACGCCTTCGTTGTGGGTGACACCTGGCACTCATCTGCCAACGTCAACCGCATATGCGAGCCAGGCATTACCACTGGAAACTCCGTGGTTTTTCCCAGCCGAGCCGCAACTACATCGAACACCTCTCGTGCCTGGTCCGAAGCGGCATGAGCCACCACATCTGTATACGACTTGGTAATCATGGTAGGGGTCTCAAACGCTGATGCTGATCTTGCCCCCGAAACTCCTACCGCAAATGGGCTATAGATCTCCGATGATAACTGCCGATCCTTATTGATCGTGTTCAGGCTACCCAACTCCATAACGGTCAGGAAGAACACGCTGCCAATGATTGCCGCCACGATCGCCCCCGACCGTAACGCTTGTCGACGCACCTGCCGGCCCGCCAGCTTCGCCCCCAATGGTTTACGAATCGCACCAGCAAGAAACACCAACGCAATAACGCTGGTAAATACCCCACCAATTATTACAACCAGCAATAACAATACAAGTACGGACCATATCAGGTCATACATGGCTCCAGAGAACGCATCGCGGTTCACGAAATGGGTGATTGGATGGCCTAACCACTCCACCAACAACACCACCAGCATCATCAACACCAACGCTGGGCCAGTCCACATCCAGCGCCGCCAGCGCCGAATCCGATCCGGCTGCATACCAGCCACGCCTGCCATGATCTCCCCCTTGGACACAATGATCGCCGGAATAAACGCCGCAACCGTTGACCCCACAACTGCAATCGAAAACCCAATGGCTAATGTGCCAACATCCGTGATAAATGGCCATCCCGGATGCGCAATCTTCCAATATCCCCAGCCCAGGATCGTGCCTAAAACAATACCGATGGTTGCCCCAATAGCCCCCGAAACTGTGCCGTATGCCATGACTGCCCACCGAATATGTCGACGGTTAGCCCCCTGGCTCCGCATTAACGCATACACTTTTGTTTGCCGAGACGTGGCCACCGCAAACACCGGGCTGATTGTTGCCAACATTAAACAGGTCAACAACAGGTAAAACGTCAACTCGATAACGTATGAGGTAAGCTCCGTGATCATTGAATCATTTGTGTCGGAGTTTTCTGTTGAACTCCGATCGCTCTGAAATTCCGGATATCGTTCCGCCACCGGCACCAGTTCTGGATGGTTCCGAAACTTCTGGGTCGACACCACCAGACCCACCTTATTGAGTGCCTTCACATCATCCCACGACAGATCACCCTTACCGCTAAAAACCCATGTCACATGCGCATTATTAGGCACATCCGTGGCCGGCAAAAACGTGGGGGCAATCACATAACTGCTGGAGTGAATATTATTTGGAATAATCTCCTTCACCGTTAGCGTGGTGTCTGCCGCATTTAAGGTTATCCGGTCGTCCTCGTGGTTTGATGTGGCGGGATCGTTCGGTTTCCCCACGTCGGTGGCCCGAACCGTGTCCCCAATACCCACCTTAAGCTGCTTCGCCGCCAACTCTGACAGCACCACGTCCCCCGGCTGAAGATCGGGGGAACCCGGCAAGAGGTGCGCGCCGGGCAGTTGAGTAATAGTGCTCGACAGTGAATCAGTGGCCGCATCGGAGTGCAAAGCGACCGGCAGATCAACGAACATGCTGACGGTGAAGTTATTGCCCACGGCTTCGGCGATGCGGTCCTGTGAGATGGTGGCGATAGGCCGTTCTGCGGTCGAATCTTCATTCGATTTTCCGTCTTGGTTTACGACGCCGCTGCGGGTCCCATTGGTGCACCGATAGGCGGAGGCGTCAACGCTTTGCTGACATTCGCTGCCGAAGAACTGGGCAGAATTCTGTTGGAGCGTGATCCCATAGAATTGCGACTCCGATGTCATGTCCCCAATGAGGAATGCCGCATAGGTGGCGGGCAGGGCAATAAGCAGGATGGCCGCCAGGGAACGCAGCGGGTGGTGTTTCACATCCCGGAGCGTGGGGCGGATGGCTGCTTTGAGGGAGCTCATGGCGATACCTCGCTATACTTCTCGGGTGGTGATGCGGCCGTCACGGACGTGGATGACCCGGTCCGCCCAGCCAGCAAATCGTGGTTCATGGGTGACCAGCAGACCGGCCGCACCCTGGTCAATACGGTCCCGGAGGATGCCAATTACCTCGTCACCGGTGGCGGTGTCGAGCGCCCCGGTGGGTTCGTCGGCGAGCAGGAGCCGGCGGGGACCAATGAGGGCGCGGGCAATGGCGACTCGCTGGGCCTGGCCGCCGGAAATCTCCTCGGGAAAACGATCGAACATGTCATCGAGTCCCACCTCGGCCAGGGCGGCATTGATGTCATCCTTGAGCTTGGCAACGTTCGCGCCGTCAAGTTCTAGCGGCAGGGCCACGTTTTCGCCCACGGTGAGAGTCGGCACCAGATTGAAGCGTTGGAAGACCACGCCGATGTGTTGTCGGCGCAGCGCGGCCGCCCGCTTGTCGCTGAGCGTGGCTGCGGAAATGCCGTCGATGAGGACCTCACCAGCGGTGGGGCGTTGCAGCAATCCCGCCACATTCAGGAGGGTGGATTTGCCGGAGCCGGAGGGTCCCATGATGGCCACGAGCTCGCCGGGCTGCACATGCATGCTCACGTGGTCGAGGGCGGTGACCGTGCGGGGTTCCCGGCCAAAAACGCAGGTGATGTCACGAAGTTCGAGTGGGCAGGCGTCTGTGGGAGTGGTGTCGGGATTGGGGGAGGAAGTAGTCATGTTATTGTCCTTCCGGGGTTTCGGTGTGGGCGGGGGCGTCGAGGGCCTCCACCCGATCGAGCCAGCGGGCCTCGGCCTCAAGATCGTAGATGCGGCGTTCGATAGTGAGCCGGGCGGCGGTACGCTGCTGTGGTAGGTTACGGCTTTGCTTATTGAGCTCTTTGAGCTGGGATAATACTGCCGATCGTTGGGTATCAAGCAGGCTAATGAGATCCCAGTCCGGCCGGGTGGCGGCGATGGTTATCTTGGTTACTAACTCATCTCGGTCGGTTATTGCTCGTATCACTGGTCGCTCCAGCCATTCGGTGAGCAGTTCCTGGCCCGCGGGGGTGAGCTCGTATTGCTCAACCTGGTGCCCAGAGGGGTTACGAACAGTACCGGCGTTGGCAATGAAGTTATTGCGCTCCAAGCGGCTCAAGGTTTGTGAGACTTGGCCAATGTTGAGCGTTTGGGTCCCATCGGTGAGCGCGATGAACTGTTGCTGCAGGGCGCTCGCAGTGTGCGGTTTTTCGGCAAGTAATGCCAGTAGTGCGTATTTGATTGCCATGAATATGTTCCTAGCGTATTAGTTACCGGGTAACTTACTAAGTAACTTACCTAGTAACCAATAGGATGTAAACCGGGGGTAGTGGCGTGATAGTATTCCATCTTTTCGTCACCAACATGTGTGCTATTGTCACCCCCATTATGTTTTCAATAGCATGTCAATAATCATGATATGGGAAAAAGATTATAGAAAAGTGAATCCGATACTCATATAAATCATGGTTTATCATCATAAAAAGCATATGATTGATACATATGCAGTTTCATTTATATTAACTTTTGGCTTAGTTTTAGAAAAGGTTTTCTGAATTTCCGCGGCGAAAGCGGGGCAAAACCCCAGGTGGTATCGCGTTGAAACTGGTCAATACCCGAACAAATATCGCACTGTATCCGGGGGTAGCTGGCGGCCCGAGGAAACGGTGACGTTATGGCGTCGTCAAGCATAAATGACACACCCAGGCGCCATGGGGGCACGCTGTCTGCGTGTTGGCTGCTAGGTGGCAGATTTCTTAGGTAAGCTGGCTTTTAAGGCTGTGTTGGAAGGAGTTGAGGTGACGTTAAGTTCTCTAAGGATAATGGTTATTAGCTCACATTAAACATATTTTTGTTTAGTGGCTCACATAATAATGTGCAGTAAGGTGGCAACGACGGGGGAGTGGGGGTAGACAAAAATCTACGAATTTCGCTGGCCTGAACGGCGGTGTATGACGGCAGAAGATGCAGGAAAAAACGAAAAAACCCACACGGGAACCACCGCGCGGGTTTTCTAGGAAGAAAACGAGGAGCTTTTTCAGGCGTTACGAGAGGCTAATGCCGTGCTCGTTGAACCAGGGCACTGGGTCGACGGCAGCATTGCCATCGGGGTGAATTTCAAAGTGCAGGTGCGGGCCGGTGGAGAACCCCCTGTTGCCCATACCCGCAATCTTCTGACCGGCCTTGACGCGCTCGCCGACCTTGACGTCGAGGGTTTCCATGTGCCCGTACACACTCATGGACCCATCGTCATGCTTGATGCGAATCCAGTTGCCGTAGCCGGAGGCAGGGCCGGAGTCGATCACTGTGCCGTCCATAACCGCCAAAATTGGGGTGCCTATAGCGTTCGCCAGGTCCACGCCTGCGTGCAATGATCCCCAGCGCATGCCGTAGCCGGAGGTCAAAATGCCATCGGTGGGGCGGGAAACGCTGATCTTGGGTTTCCGGGCCTCTTCGTCGGCTTTGGCCAGGTCATTGGAGTATTGAACTGCCTTATTGAGCTGATCTTGCAGGTTGGTGACCGGCTTAAATTCCGCGATATCAAGAATCTGCGGGGCGCCTTCCTCCGCATTGGGAGTGTCCTCGGCGGCTAAGCTGATCTCGGAAATCCCTGTGTCCGTGGTGTGGGCGATAGCTGCGCCTGTAGCGCCTGCGGTAGACACCACGCCCGTTGCTGCGGCAACGAATGCTACACGCCCTCTGGTAGGGTTGGTCTGCTTGCGATGCTTGCCATTAATGAGCGGTCGCCTGGTCTGCATTGAGGCCTACTTCCCTTGGTTCAAAGCTTATCCATCGTAGTTACCGGACCGGTGTGTTAACACCCATCTCGTTTTTGTAACCATCTTGTTATCTTCCGAGAGGTAACACTAGCCGCTTCTACGGTATCAAGCAAGCCGTAGCAATATTTCTATTTATTTTAGTTTAGTTTCGCATTTGTTCTACCTATGGTGAAATGGGCAGCTACTAGGAATAACTTTAACTTTTCCAGATGGGGGTAGTGGAGGTAATCTTTTTCGTCACTATGTAACAAAATTGTGCATTTTAAAACCGAGTCATGCCACAGAAATCACAGCATTCTCGCTAAGGTGTGGAGAATGAGTAAAAAGTCGAGCCCAGGTGCAGGACCTACCCGACGCCCCCGTCGTACCGGCAGCC
>CAJZGD010000071.1 GCA_915275065.1 uncultured Corynebacterium sp.
CCCCGCCGCATTCGGCTCCGCCTCGTCGCCCCGCGGGAAAATCCGCGACCACGCGATAGACAGGCGGAATACCTTAAACCCCATCTCCGCAAACAGTGCAATATCCTCCTGGTAGCGGTGGTAAAAATCAATCGCCTCCAGCTTTAGATTATCCGGTGTGGGTCCCGCACTCGCCGGCTTGACGACGCCTCCCGGCAGCACATCCTGCACACTGAGCCCCTTGCCATCCTCCGCGTAGGCGCCCTCGATTTGATTAGCGGCGGTGGCGCCACCCCATAAGAATCCTTCGGGAAAACCCATGGTGTCTCCTCACTTTTTGGTTTTCTTTCAGTTTAGGCACATTTGGCCCAAATGGAACGTTTCACAATGATTCTCGGAAAAAATTATGCTTGAGCTGCAGGTTTATTGAGTAGCGTGCTTTGTAAGTTTTGCGTCTTGCAGTTGGTGTGGCACGGAAACACCCCCGAAAAGAGTGGAAAGAGCAACTGTTAAGTTACTAGCACTTTTTAAGGATCGCCATGGGGCTATGGGGGTGTCTGCGGGGTGTGGGGTTAGGAAAATCTGGGTATTTACAAGGTGATTTAAGCCGGTAGCGGAACTGATTTTTGCGGTGGATTACGGGGGAATGTTGGTAATCGAAAATCAGGACGAATCATAATAGGGGTAATATATTAGTTTCTTATTTTAGGCTCACGATTGCGCCATTGGTAATGATAGGAATAGTGACTTATTGTCATCATTACATCTTCATGATGTGCATGATTCTTATTCCCTCATGATGGCGTGAAATAGTGAATTGCAACAGGTTTTTGGCGCGGCCATCATTATGGCTTCCCGGAGTGGCCGCAGCATTCGCCGTTTTCGCTTGCTCAAAATTGAACCTAGAGAACACGCTGCCCTCATCGGTGGGGTCTGTTATCCTTCGCGGAATGACCTTTATGACCAGCGGATTGGCCGTGTCCGTGGCGTGGGATGCCGCAAGGCTCCATGAGGTAGTGCGCATCATGGGCCGCCGCAGCCAACTACTCAAGCTTGTTGGGTGGGTTCTCGCCCCCTGCTGGGTGTGGATTCTCGTGGCGTTTCTCCTGCTCTGGGGATACCAAATTATGGCCATGGATGCGGCGATTTACCCGCACCCATTGACGCTTTTACTGGCCGTAATTATGGGGACAACATGGTCCATTTTGGGAATAGTTTTTGTCTGGGTATTACCACATATTTTCGGGTTGCTTATGGCCATTATTATGCCATTTATGGTGACGTCTTTTGCCTGGACTCTTCCCGATTTCAGGTGGCGGCATATGTTTGGGGTGCCATCGTTTTGTTGCGGATTATCTTCCACGCTCAATACGAATATGGTTCTTGCCTCAACCTTGTGTTTAACCAGCATTGCCACCGTTGGCATAGCACTTATCCTATTTGTGCGTGGTGTCCCGGCCATGCAGGTCAAGCGGGTTATTTCTGGCGCCATCATGGTCATTGGTGTGGGCGGGTTTGGTGGTTCCGCAATGATAGCCCAATCATTGGAAAACTTTGCCGCCACCCAACCCCGAGACATCAGGGAATCCGTGTGCCGGAATGGCATGTGTTTCTGGCCGGAGCACACGAAGGAACAGATCGCGGCTAATAGTGCAGCATACGACCAGATTCGCGCAACAATGCCAGCCCAATGGTTGCCACCAATGTCACCGATCACACCTGTGATCAGCCCAGACCCCAACTTTAAGATTGGTGTCATCAATGAATCATCATGGATGCTGGGGGAACCGAACTCGCCGCTGCCCTTCACGGACAGCGTGGATAAAAATGAAATATATGGTCATTTTGCCAACATTCTGGTTTCGAGACAGCTGGGATTTCTGATTCCGCTTATCGATGCGGATAACTGGCAGAAATGGGCGAGCCACCAATCAAAACCAGCATCCCCGGAGGAGGTTTATTCATGGGTTGAGTCAGAGCTAAAACAACTAGGACTGTCCGATATTAAGCCGCAATAAAAGAATGAGTAAATTTTGATAACGGCATGTACTTTGAATGTTTTTTATGCTTAAAATTTAATCATATTTGAGGAGGTTATGATGAAAGAATTATTCATGGATCCCCGGCGGGTTCTCAAGGCATTTGGTGCCGTGATTGTGGGTGTGATTGCCTACTGCGTGCTGGTCGCTCCCCTGGTCAAGGAAGGCAGCTACAGTGATGTTGTGCGCGATACTCTCGCATCGGTGGGTGTGGGATACTGTGCCGCCGTCGTGGTCGTTGGCGCCCTGTGGCTAGGGGTTATCGCGGTGATCAACCGTCGTAAGCAATAACCAGCAAGAACACAACCAACGAGCACGGTGGCGTTGCTCCGCGAAGCATCATGTTTCGTGCAGCAACGCCATATGGCTGCTATATTCGAGGCTTATTCAAATTCCCGGCAACTGAATAAGCCTCTTTTGCTATCATTTACCGACTCGATAAGGGGAAAATTATGCGCTATGTTCTATTGCTCCGCGGCATTAACGTTGGCGGCAAGAACAAGGTAGTCATGGCTGATCTCAAGGCCGATTTGGCGGAGCTGGGGTTCCAAAACCCGGTCTCCTATATCAATAGTGGCAACCTTGTTTTTGACAGCGAAAACCGGGAGGCGAAGATCACGGAAACCCTGACAGACTATTTCCGCAGCACCTATGATTTCCCCCTCCCGTTTATCCTCATCAGCGCTGCCACGCTCCGCAAGGAGGCGGCCCAGGTGCCGGATTGGTGGCGGGACGAGGCGGCCTACCGGCGGGATGTGCTCTTTTACCTGCCCGAGGCGAAGAAAGACGAGATTGAAGCAGCGACCGCGGATTGGGCCACCGACACGGAGTGGCTGCATTTCGGCCACACGGCCTTCTTTTACAGCAACACCAACCAGGCGGATTATCTCAAGTCCAATTATCACAAGAAGCTGCTCAAGGCTAGTTTTTATAAGCAGCTGACCATCCGCAATGGCAAGACCTTCCAGAAGCTCATTGAGCTTGTCGACGAGTCCTAAAGCGCTTACGCCTTATCGTTAGGTTTTGTCATGAGTGCGGTCATGGCGTCTTGGATTGAGGTCCCAGGGTGGTCGATGCGGTATTGCTTAATTACCGCAGGATCTGGGATTTCCCCCTCGGGAATCTCTGTGGGGATGTCTTTAAACAGGAAATATGATGACACCAACAGGCACACCGCGATGAGGGCTACGATGAGCGCAATGAGAAGAACGTCCATAATGACGTACGTCAGAATGGACACGGCTAATAGTACATAACCGCTGTAGCGAAGAGTCTTTGTCAGGTTCATGATGGTTTCTTAATGGAAAATCTGGAAAAATGTTGAGCTTGCCAGTGGGCGTGTTCCACCCCGGATTATGCCTTGTGGTCGGGTTTTGTCATGAGTGCGGTCATGGCGTCCTGGATTGAGGTCCCTGGGTGGTCGATGCGGTATTGCTTAATTACCGCAGGATCCGGGATTTCTCCCTCGGGAATCTCCGTGGGGATGCCTCGGAACAAGAAATGCAATGACACCAGCAAACACACTACGAGGAGAGTTGTAGTCAGTATAAATGTAAGGTTTCCGCTGATAATGGCCAGTAGAATAGATACGATCATGAGAACATATCCGCTGTACTGAAGAGTTTTCCCTAGATCCATGATGATTCCCGCAGTTTCGTGGTAGAAGATTTAGAAAACCATTGTGCATGTGGATATTGCACCTTGAGCATGGTACAAGGATATTTATTCGATTTTCCTTACGTCAAGATAGTCACCCCCGCGTTCAACAGCTGACAGTACGGGTCTGAATGCTTCCGCCTATTTTGCTATATATTTCACTAGCTTTAGTTTAGGTAAGCTTCATTGACTGCTCATGATTCGGCCAATGCTTTGCAGCAACTATCGCCTAGAGTAACCATTGTCTTCCAGAATTTTCTTGATAGCTGCATTCTTGGTGGTGGCTGAATATTTTCAGTCGTCATAAAAGAGCTGTGGTGGTAATATTAAGAAGTTACTGTGATGATGTTGCCTACCCCCAAAGGGGTGAAAAGCCATGGCGGCTGCTCATGTACTTTTCCTTCAAAACCTGCTGAGTTCAATACCCCAGAATGTGGTTTTTTAGGGAAAATAGTCGTTAGTGTGGGTTTTGGTTAGGCTGGAACCGCACATAATGGGGGTAATAGAAGTAATTTCTAATATGTTCAGTTGACTGCCCGTTGTTGACGAAACCGCAGAATAGACCTTAACTAATAGCGGTGACCTTCTACTTAGATAATATTTTCTACCAGCATTCACGCGGTAGTGATCCCATTATTAATAATCTGAGTTTGACGCTCTGCCCTGGTCCAATGCTACTGCTTGGTAGAAATGGCGCAGGTAAAACCACTCTTCTTCGATTGGCTGCAGGGCTATTGAAGCCCAAATCTGGGAAGATTCACCGCCCCGGATGGGTGCTCTATTTGCCGCAGCAATTCGTTTCAGTACCAGGTTTCACATGTTTGGACTATGTGTCCCACCTTGCATGGTTGAATGGCCAGGGGCGTCGACAAGCGAAAACAGAAGCACCCCGCTGGCTTGCCGCTGTGGGGCTTGACGGCTACGAACGGCATTCCTGCCAGAAACTTAGTGGTGGGCAACAGTCGCGGCTGGCGCTTGCTATGGCACTCAACTCCGGGGCTGAACTGGTACTTCTTGACGAACCCGGCGCGGCGCTGGACCCGTTGAGTAAAGAGATGCTGCGGGAACTGTATGCAATGGTGGTCAGTGCCGGGGTGAATCTTGTGGTGTCGAGTCATGATCCGACGGATATTCTTGGCCCGTTTGCGCGTGTGGTGATTATTGACCGGGGGGCGGTGCGGTTTGATAATTCGCCGCAAGCCTTGCGGGGTAATGCGCATGCGGATCCGCTGGTGGCGGCGTTCGCGCGGTCGATGTTCCCCCAGCAGCTACCGGATACGCAGGATGCGTCAATAAATCCGCTGGCAGAGGAAGGATTATGATGCTGCAGAGACTGCGTGTGCCTCGGCCGGGGTTATGGCTGCCGGGCCTGACGATTATGTTTGCCGTGTTTGCTTCTCAGGAAACCATTCCTATAGATAAGCTATCTCCTTCGGACGTTGGTTCGTATAAGATGCCTTCTTCTGTTGGGTCTTTCATCGTAGAAGCAATGTGTTTCGTTATCAGTGGGTTATGCGTGTCGGCCGCATGGGACGCGGCCAGAATGCATGAAGTCGCAAAAAACTTAGGAAGACGCGACCAACTAGTAAAAGTATTCTCCTGGATACTGCGACCATGCTTTTTCTGGGCGGCCTGCGCATTTATCACGTTATGGGTGTATTACATTACTTTGTTTCGGTCATTCGCATACCCACACCCATTTACCGTTTTACTGGGCGCAATGGTAGGGATAACCTGGTCGGTGATGGGTATTGTTTTCGCCTGGCTGCTTCCTCGTATTGTAGGGCTGCTAGCGGCAGTCATCTTGCCTTTCACTATTACCACGTTCGCCTGGACTTTGGCTGATCCCCGGTGGCGGCACATGTTTGGTGTCCCATCTGCTTGTTGCACGCTTTCGGCGACGCTCAATACCCGCATGGTGATTGCTTCTATGCTGTGTTTAAGCAGCATTCTTATTGCAGGGTTAGCTCTGGTTGTATACCGGAGTGGTATTCCGGCTATGCAGGCTCCCCGAAAGCTTGTTGGTGTGGTTGGTTTTATTGGGGTGTGCGGGCTTGTTGGTTCTTCCTGTGTTGCAGGTACCATAGATAATTTCGGCGCATCCCAGCCAAGGAACATAGCTGAATCCGTGTGTCGGGGAAATATTTGTTTTTGGCCAGAGACCGTGGATGCGGAGATTGAGGCGAATAAGATTGCCTATGAGCAAATACGGGCGACAATGCCGGCGCAGTGGCTGCCCCAGGAGGGGATAATAATAGGCCCGGATCGTAATTACCGAGTCGGGGTTGTTGAAGGACCGGACCTGATTTTAGGTGATCGGGGCGCACCGTTATTATTCGTGAACGATGTGGATACAGCACGAATATATAAGTTATTCGCGTGGGTTTTGACTGCCAGGGAGCTTGGTGGTTTTACCACATTCGGCATTGATGAACAGGCATGGCAGCGATGGGCTGCCGCCCAGAAAAAACCTGCCACCCCTGAGGAGGTTTTTAGTTGGGTCCAGGCGGAACTCCTACGAATACAGGCCAATGATGCATGAGCTGAAGTGTTATATGAAGGGGCATCGGCTGCCGTTGGTCATGTTGTTGGCGGCCATGTCCTATACTCTTTCCCTGATTGGCGGTAGCACGATTTTGCCGCTGCCGCCTGTTTTCCGGTCTGTGGTACCACCTGTCACTGTGGATTCCGCCTTGGCGTTAATGATCACTGCTGCTGTCGGTATTTTCGCTACCGCTTCCCTGTCGGCGTGGGAAAACCAGTCCGCGCAACCGTGGTGGATAGCCGACATGGTTGTGGTCATGTTCTTGGTGGCCCCGTCGCTGCTGGTGTCGCTGGTGGTTTCCCCGGAGTCGCTTATTGCCCGGAACCTGTGCGTGTACCTGATCCTGTATTTCCCGCTGGCTGCGATTTTGAGCGCGAATGCCGCTATTATTGTGTTGGCCATGTGGATGGTGGGGCAGAGCGCAATATACCAGTATGAATCCGGCCGGGTCATGTGGGCGCTCACGATTATTCTGCAAAAATCGTCCCCGCTTCAGGTGGCGGCCGCGGCTGTGGGTGCCCTTGGCATGTGGGTGATTTTCAGACGAAAAATCAAACAACAAGGCATGGGTTGATGCAGGCTGGCATGCGCGCAACCTTTGGGCGTCGATAAGCAACCGATAGCCCCAAATAGGCCCTGACCTGGGGGTACCCGCGGCTTGTAGGATGTGGGTTCGTTACCCTGGTGCTATGAGACAGAAGCTCCAGTATCTGGCGTTGGTTTCCACAATGGGGATGATCGTTGCCCTCACGACTCTGAAGATTTTCTACCGCATCGGCAAATTGTGGCGCCCGGAACGGCAGCATGCGCGGGCCTTAGAGCTTGTGCCTTTCGACATGTTTTTCGGTGGAAAGCACTGGTTTTATCCCCTGTTTGAAACCCTGGGGAATATTAGCATGTTTGTGCCATTCGGGCTGATGCTCTACATGGTGCTTCCCAGGTCGCGGCCGCGGCGGATCCTCACCGTTGTGATCGCAGGTTTCCTGTTTAGCCTGGCCATCGAGGTTGCCCAGTATGTGTTTTCCGTGGGCCGCACCGACATTGACGACCTCATCTGCAACACCATCGGCGCATACGTCGGCGCACTATTCGCACACTGGTTCGGTCCCCGCTGGCATTTGGTGTGGACAGTGCTGGCGCTGCTTGCCGCCACCGCGTTCATCGTCCTGGTGTTCGTGAGCAACGTGCCGTGCAGCACCGGCTTGAATGCGTTCTGCCACCTGAAAGAAGTCCCCTAGCCCAAGCTTTACGACGCCGCACCCCAGGGCGTGTGACTTTTCATTCAGGTGTGGGGAAATGCGACAAATGACATATGGTCTGGTGTAAAACCGGTTTTGTGTTTATACTGAGTGCAACAGCACCCCCAACGCCTCTCAACGATGCGCCTCCTGGGGGCCCTCTAGTCTTTGAAGATAGAAAAACTTTACATGGTGAGCCCCTATCTGTTGCCGGAAAACCGAGAAGCCTACCTGCGTTCCAAGGGATTGATAGAAGGCGACATATCTGACGATGACCGCGAGTGGCTCTATTTCATTAACCCCCACTACCTGATTAGTTATGCACGCAACTACCAGTTGCTGGTTGAACAAAACCAAATCACCGAACCCAAAACCCTCAACAACATTCGGGGGATTGTTGAGGCGGACGCCCAATTAGCGGCCATTTTGATGCCATGGATGCGCACGGCCGAGCTGAATCTTCGGGCCCTGACGCTGAAGCATTATTGCGCAGGCCACCAATTTGGCGACGGCTACCTGGATATTAGTCGGTGGACGCGCATGCAGGAAGGGGATGACAAACGCCTGCAAGGAGCATTGCTGAATAGTATTTCCCGCTGCGGCGAACCCCATGTGACAGAGCACTTGGATAGGAAATGGGCAAAATCCCACACTGGTAACCGGCCGAAAGTCTATGACAACCACGAACACGAGCTGTGGCTAGAGCTTTGCAGCGGCCTACCGTTATGGGCGGTCGTCGATAGCTTTTCGATGGGCACATTGGGGAAGTTCATTATGCGCTGTGGCGTGCAGTCGCAGGAAAATCCACTGTTTAAGGAAATCGCCGGAGAGCTGGGTATTACGGCGAAATATTTTGGTACCGCCGTTGAAAGTTTCGGCATCACCCGAAACCTCCTGTTTCACCACCAACGGCTGTGGATGCGCCCCATGCCGAAAAGTCCGGGACTGTCCAAAGATTTGATTCGGAAGTATCGGAACTATGATTTTAAAGAGAAACACAAGCAGGCCCAGTTCATTGCCCTGCTGACGATCTCCCGATTCCTGCCCCGAAAGCAACGCGACTGCTACTTGGATGAGCTGGAGAACACAATCGACCAAAACGAAGTATTTTCGCTGGGCATTAAGAAACCCCCGTTCCCTTGGATAAAGAAGCCTGATAGGCGTGGCAGATCGAGAAACAGCTGAACCCTGGCTATTCCCCGTAATAATGCTCGTGGAAGGACTCCCGCGGGTGGCCGCGCCGAAACCCCATCATGCGGTGAAACAACACTGCGGCTGGTTCGGTTGGCTGTTGGGGGCAGCCCTTCCCGGGTGAAAGGCCCGGTCGTAGGGCGTCGACAAGCAGGGAAGAATCCAGCGTTGCGGCGGCAACATAGCGAGCCGCATGCACCTCGGCGGCTACAATCCGGCCCCAATCGAGCGACCACCCGGCGTGGCGCAGCATGTGGTCGAAAAAATACCGTTGAGTTCGGGAGTTCCCGTCAAGGAACGGGTGAATGATCGTTAACTCTCCCCAATGCTCCGCCACCGTGCGCAAGGCCGCCTCCCGATCCGTTGCCGACGGCGGGCTCTGTTCAATCCGCCGAAAGAGCCGGTCTAATTCCTGGTCCACGTATGCCGCCCGGCACATGGCGAGCCCCATGGCCCCAACCTCGCTGGTTCGGATCGTCCCAGCCCACGGATACACGTCACCACAAAGATAGGCGTGTGTCGCCAGCAGCGTCTCCCTGGTGAACACCGTCAGGGGCCGTGACGACTCCAGCTCGCTGAGCCGCCGAAACGCGGTTTTCCCAACCAAATCAGCGGCATCACAGCCGGCATCCGCCAGGACCTGCCGGACCGACTCGTCCGCCGAAACCTCACCCCGAAGGATCCTCCGGGACTCCGCCCGATCCGCCTCGGTCATGGTGTAGCCGGCCATCGTCATCGAGGCCGCCACCGCGGCAAGCCGCTGCTCAACGGTACGATTGTCCGCCATGACGGGATTACCTGCGGGTAGTGGCCGTGAGCCGGGCCGTGGCATCCTGCACATGTGCCGCGATGGGTGACGCCGACGTCGGCGCCGGACCGTAAGGGGTTTGGGCCGCCAACCAGGCGGCATCCGCACACAGGTGCACCGCAATGATCGCAGCCTCATGCAGGGGCCGGCCCAAGGCCGCATGCCGCGCCAACCAGGCGCCCATCACCCCGGCCAGCACATCGCCGCTCCCCGGCGTGGCCGACCAGGAATGCCCGGAATTAATGCTGGTGATCGGCTCCGAACCGGGGGTGGCGACAAGCGTGAACCGGCCCTTCCGCACCACAATGAGCCCCAACTGTTCAGCCAACGCCTGGGTGTCGGTGAGCCGATCCGTCCTGGAGATGCCGGCGACCTCGGCCAGGGTGGCGAACTCCGCATCGTGGGGCGTGACCACCGTTGCAGCCGTCCGGTTGGCCAATAAATCCATGAGGTCCGCGTTTTTGGCGAGGAGTTTAATGCCATCGGCGTCAATAAGCAGGGGGATATTGCGGCTAAGCAAATCCCGCAACTCTGCGGTTGTGGCGCCGCCGGGCCCGGCCACCCATGCCTGCACCTTACCGGCCGTCGCAAGACTGCTGGCAATAACCTCGGGGGTGGCATCCAACACGAAATCCCGGGCGGCACCAACGTAACGAACCATCGACGGTGTGGCCCGAACTGCGCCCTGAACACACAAAACGCCCGCGCCGGGATACCGCTCGCTGCCGGCCAGCAACCCCACCACGCCCCGTGAATACTTGTGGTCGTCCGGGCCCGGCTCCAGGGACTCAATTGCGGGGATGCGCGGGATTGGATGCAGCCCTTCCGGCCATACCCGACCTGTGCCCACTGACCGGTAAACTTGCACGTGGCTCCCCTGCGGCGCGATCCCAATGTCGCCCACCACCACTTCGCCGCAGGCCGGGGACACCGCGTGGGCGTACCGCAGCGCCCCGAACGTCACCGTTGCGGTCGCGGTTATGTGCGCCCCCATCGGCACCCCAGTATCGGGATTGATGCCACTGGGGACGTCGATGGCCAGGATCGGCGTGCCCGCGCACCTGGCCAGCAATGCGGCCAGATCATCCGATAGTCCTTTCGAACCACCTAATCCGATAATGCCATCAATCACCAGGCTATAATCCCCAAGCTTGGTGACAAATTGGCCGCCAGCATGTTCGAATGCCGCGGCGGCGCGTTCGTGAATTCGGGTGCCGACTCTAGATCGGAAGAGCGTC
>CAJZGD010000072.1 GCA_915275065.1 uncultured Corynebacterium sp.
CGCGCCGCCGTGCCCAAGCGGCCCTGGCCCGGGTCGTGGCCGATGCCGCCCGGGACCTCCTGGCTCGCGCCACCGACGCCACCGAACGCGCCACCTCTGACCGGGATGCTGCCATCACCCGCCGGAACCAGGTGCAAACCCGACTGGCCACGGCCAAGGATCAGGTGACTGCGCTGCGAACGCAACAAACCCGGCTCACCGACAACGCCCACAACATGGAAATCGCCCGCAGCCAAGCACAGGTGCGCATGGAGGAAGCCCAAACTAAACTCGTGGAACAACTCGGGGTGCCCGTTACTGACATCATGCGCGACTACACGCCCGGGCCGGAATTCGACCTCAAACAAGAGAAGGCACGCCTCAAGCAAGCAGAGAAAGATTTATCGTCACTGGGTAAGGTCAACCCCCTTGCGCTGGAAGAATACAAAGCATTAGAAGAACGTTATGAGTTTCTTTCCACCCAACTTGACGATGTGGAGCAGGCACGCAAAGACCTCACTGACGTGATCGAAGACGTCGACGCCAAGATCCTGCAACTCTTCACCGACGCCTGGCTCGACGTCCAAGCCGAATTCCCCAAAGTGTTCGCCACACTCTTCCCTGGCGGCGAAGGCCGACTCGTCCTCACCGAACCCGGCAGCATGCTCACCACCGGCATCGAGGTCGAGGCCCGCCCACCAGGAAAGAAAGTCAAACGCCTCTCGCTCCTCTCCGGCGGCGAAAAATCCCTCACCGCCCTGGCCATGCTCGTGGCCATTTTCCGGGCACGCCCCTCACCCTTCTACGTCATGGACGAAGTAGAGGCCGCGCTTGACGACGTGAACCTTCGGCGACTCATCGCCCTATTCGTGGAATTACGCAAAGACTCCCAGCTCATCGTCATCACCCACCAAAAACCCACCATGGATGTGGCAAACGTGCTGTATGGTGTGACGATGCGGGGCGACGGCATCACTAGGGTAATCTCCCAGCGCATGACGCCCGGCGACCTTGTCAACCCGCCCGCGCCCCAGTCGTCGCAAAGCTAAACACTATAATGCTGATTAATACTTTTTCATATAGGAAGGATTTCGCAGTTCATGAGCGAGTTTGAGCACCCCATCAAGGACGTCACCGATTCCCTCTTGGGGTGGGCGACCCAGGCCGAATTGGAACTCGCCCAACGACTCAACCACCCGAACGTCACAATCATCGGCGACCTGGATCTCGCCAGCGACGAGGTGGAAAGAATCGAAAAGCTCTACGGCATCTTCCTCGCCCGCCAACTCGCCGCTGGCGGCAACCTCGCCGAACTCACCGCGCTCAGCCCCGCCCTCTTCCTGGTCACGCTCACCGCCCGCGCCAAAAAACTCGTGGCGGCAGACACTTTCAGCCGGGAATACCTCGGCGGCATTGGCCTCAGCGACCTGGTGCCGGAATCACAAATCGACGGCATTCTCGCCGACAAACTCGCCGAATACCTCACCAATATGCAGGTCAGCGCCTTCGACGCCGACCCCGTCACCATCCTCTGCTGGCATGCCGGATTCGTCAACACCGAAATACCGCAACTGCTCGAAACTATCGACACCGCGGCCGCCGAGCACGACAACCCCACCATCGACGACCTGGAACTCCCACACTATTTTTCGGGATTCCACCAGGTCAGCCCCCATGCCGCGACCCTATACCAAGGCGTCATGGCGTTACGCAACTTCACCACCACCCACCCCCAATCCTGGTTCGACCGCGACCGCAAACACCTAGAACCACAACTCCCCACCGCCATCGCCGATGCCGTGGCCGCCGAACTCCGCGAACGACCCGTCGGCACCGAAGACCGGGCCGCCGCCGTGGGGGTCGCCAACCGGGAACTCCGGCCCCGGCTCATCCTCGACCCCGTCCGCAAAAAAGTATGCCTCCGCCTGCCGGAACAACGTGTCCCGGCCCGCGGCGAAATCACCTGGCGGGTCAGCCTCGAAGGCTCCACCACCGTCTACCGCACCGGCCGCGCCTGGGGAGACGTCACCGGCTACGCCGAATCCCTCGACATCACCCTGCCCCGTGCGGTGCGGGAAGTCACCGTCGAAGACCTATCCAACAACATCACCTGGAACGTGCCGGTGGTCAACACCAACGACCCCATACTGCTGTTCAATAAACGCGGCGGCTCCGTCACCGATAAGAAATCCCTCCACCACCAGCGGATCCGCGCCCTCATCCCCGCCGAAAACCGACTCGTCGACGTGGTACACGACACGGACATTCAGCCTGTCAGCTCCTTCACCATTGGCGGCTGGGACGGTTGGGTATGCCACAACGTGATCCTCGACGGAGTGGACTCGCTAGCCAGCCTCGACGCTGCGGCCACCACCACCCAATCCGACCTGAAACTCCTGCGCGTCGTTGACCCGCGGCAACGAGTCACCTTCCGCACCCCCGACGAGGCCATCAAACATGTCACCACCCTGGGGGGACTCAAAGTCCACTCCCAATCCCTCGTCGCCGAATTTCCCCCCACGCCCTCGGGCAACACCGAAATCTGGCACCTTTCCATCTCAGCGTTCGGCGGCGCGGGTCTTGCCGGTGAAGAAATCACCCAACCGGAACCCCTAGAGGTCCCGGCCGAAGGAGGCGTATTCCACGTCCTCGACCCGGACGCCTATGACGCGCCATGGGTGGGGGAATACCTGGTACGCATGCGCGGCCCCCGCAACGAATCCTTCCGCCACGAATTCGCCATCGTGGAAGGCATGCTGGCCGTCACTACCTACGCCGGCTCTAGCGGATCCTGCCGCATCCCCGCCGGTGGGGGACTCAGCGAAGCCACCCTCATCGTGAAACCCGGCGACAAACCCTTCACCGCCCAGCCGGATAAGGTGCATGTTTCCGCCCAGGAAGCCGGCGCCGACTTCGTGGTGAGCACTGAAGAAGGCGACTCCCTGCCGCTACGCTTCAACCCCCCACGCCTGATTTTCGAACTACCGCTGCTCACCGAGCCGCCCATGTGGCGGGCCAGCCGCATGCTACTGCACCCACGCATGATCGACACGCAGGGCACCATCCGGGTACGGGGCGCCGGCGAACTGGAAGACCCGAAAATCTCGGTGCGCAACCACCACGGGCAACCCGTGAAAACCACGAAACTCACAAGCCGAGACGGGGGCATAACCTATGTGGTACCCGTATCGAAGCTAGTTTCGACAACCACGGTGCTGTCGCGGGGACGCATCGACCTGGAATGGACCGACCCCAGCAACAACAAACGCATCTCCGTCACCCTCGCCGATGTGGAAACCACCGAACCGGCAACCGTGGCCCTGGACGGCGGAACCCTCACCGTCACCGGCACCGAACAACAAAACCTAGGCGTGTGGGTATGGCCAGAAACCGCCCCCTGGCATCCGGCCGACACCTTCCCCGTGGTCGATGGCGCCGTAACATTACCGGAAGAATATGTTGACGCCGGCAACCTCATAGTGCAGGTACACGTGCGCGACCCCTTCACCGTGCTCCACACCCCGGTGAGTCCCGGCCCGGAGGCCATAGTGCTAGAGCAGGAAGGATTCTTCGGAACCGACGACGGCGTGCTCGGTACTCTCTCGGCATTCATCTCGGGAAGCCACGACACCATCCCCGCCGATCCCCAGGTGATGCCGGTGTTGTGGGACATGCTGGCCAGTGGCGGGCATCGGCCCGAAACCATCAAAGCGGTACGCACCGTGTTCCAAGCCAACCCGGATGCGTCCCTGCGTGGTCTCTCCCAATCACTGGTCAAATCCGCCCAACAACCCGGCCGATTCATCGAAACCGGACTGGTGCGCTGCCGTTTCACCGGGACGCCAAGCAGCGAAGCCATGGATGCGGATCTGCACCTTGCGGCATGGATAGGCACCCTGGAACTACTCGGGCAACTCGATCACCTGTTCGGCGCCGAAGGCTACCCGGATGCGGCCAAAAACCAGGTGGAAGAAGTGAAGAAACAACTAGCGGCATTAGCGGGTGACAACATTTTAGAAACCCTAAAAACCGCCCGCGACACCACACTGGATTCCGCCTGCATCGACAAAACCACCGTCATGCTGGCCGGCATGGACCCAGCCCAACAACGATTCCTACTGAACCAGGTGTTCGGGGAACACATCGTGCCGGGCGCCGTGCTAGACGATTCCAGCCGACTACTGGCGGTATTTGAAACCTTCAATCAGCGGGACAAACTGCGGGAACTCCTGGGCTCCGAAAACCTGATCGCGTCGGCGGTGACACTCCTGCGCACCCTGCGGAGCAGCAATAAATCCCTGTACGCGCTGGCCCGAATCCGGTTTGACAAGCTTGACGGGGTGGACACGAATGCGAAAGAAAACTTGTGGGCTCTAGCCCCCGTCGTGTCCCTGGTGCTGGCCCTGGCATCTCGTGTGTCCGCCCACGGGCTCATCACCTCCAACAAGACCTTGGACGCCGCCACCGCTGGATGGGCGCGGCTCGCTGAGGTGGTGCCGGACCTGGTGATCTCCGACATTGTTGCCGCCGACGCCATTGCGTTAGCGATCGCCAAACCCGGCATTGCCTAACCAAGCAGCGTCTCACTAGTTTGGCGTGACCTGCCCAATTAGGCCCTGACGTGGCGTCAGCGCCGTAATGTCCATGTCATGCGGAAAATTACTAAGAATCTCCTGCGGGTCCTGGGTGTCATCACAGTGCTGGTCTTCACCGCGGTGGGGGTTTCTGCCTATAACTACCACCACTATAAGCGCCGCGGTCCCGATCCCCGCGATAGTAGTGTCGTCGCGGCCCGGGGTGGCGTGACCCCAGTGTCTGGCACCTATATGCGTGGTTTCTACTACCCGGCCCATGGTGCCGCGCACCCGGGAACGGTTGTGGTGTTCAAGGGATCCGATGGGAGCAATAATGATGAATTAGCCCGACAGGTTAGGAATCAGGGCTATAACGTGCTGGGTTTGTATTTCTTCGGCCAATCAGGTCAGCAACAGTATTTAGCGAATGTGCCGCTGGAATTTTTCGACGAAGTATTGGCGTGGATTAATGACCATGGCGATGTGCAGGAACCTATCACTGTCATGGGAGTGTCTAAAGGGGCGGAACTGGTGGCTAACCTGGCGATTCGCTACCCAGAGATCGACAATATTGTGCTCTACACCCCTACGGCCTATAACTATCAGGGGATAAATTACCAGTGGGAGCCATCGCCCAGTTTCACCTGGCGGGGTGAGCCGGTCGACTATGTGCGGCTACGATTTCTCCCCTCAAGCATGGTGAGGTCAGTGATGAACCTACCAGTGTCGTACCGGAAAACTAGTGAACAGGCGTTAGCCGAGGCCACCAACCTAGAGGCTGCCCGCATCCCGATCGAAAAATTCTCCGGGCACGGTTTGTTATTTGCGGGCGATCAGGATGCTATGTGGCCGGCCGATACGGCAGTGCGGGAACTAAGCAGCCGCAATAAAAACCTGGAAGGCGTGGTGTACCACGGTGCGGGGCATTTGTTTGATGAGGACATCACCCACTATGGGCCAATATGGCCAACGATGTTTGGCGGTTCTATCGAAGACAACCGAATGGCAAAAACCCAATCGGACGCCTTACTCTTCCAGCGGCTACAAACCTGGTACAGCTGAGTGCGTGCCTATCTCGCAACCAGGATCCGGGCTGTGGCGGATTGTCGACGCTACCTATAACAAAGTTTTTATGTTCACAATTGACCTTGGTGCTATCCCCGAAATTATATAATCATGACAAATTGCATTCCCGGGTTCGAGCCAGGTCATTATCATAAGAATTGTAGTGAGATAAGTAGGTGCTTATTATGCGAAAACTCCTGAGGATTTTACTGCGTTGCGTCGGTGTTGTCGTGGCGTTGTGCCTGGTACTGGCAGGAGTGATCGCATATAACTCCAATCACTACAAAGTACCGGGGGAGAACCCGCGTGATAGTAGTGTCGTAGCTCAACAAGGTGACGTGGAGTCTGTGACAGGCAACTACTTGCGTGGGTTCTACTACCCGGCTCATGGCACAGCGCAGCCCGGAACCGTGGTGGTGTTTGGCGGTTCGGAGGGCAGTAATAATAATGATGTGGCCCGCACACTTCAGGGCCAAGGATATAACGTATTGGGGCTGTATTTCTTCGGCCAACCGGGTCAACAGGCAGAATTGGTGAAAGTGCCGCTTGAGTTTTTCCAGGAGGCATTAGACTGGCTGAAGCAGCATCAACACCAGGGCCCGCTGACGGTGTTGGGGGTGTCGAAGGGCGCCGAGCTGGTGGCAAACCTGGCGGTTCGCTATCCAGAGATCGATAATATCGTGGTGTTTACCCCTTCGGCCTACACCTATCAGGGGTTGGGCGACTATCGCAATGGGGCGTCATCGAGTTTCACATGGAAGGGCGAGCCGGTACCTTATGTGCCGCTGCGCATGCCGCTTCGCACCACGATCCGTTCCATCCTGGCCCTGCCGGTGTCGTATCGGGAAACCTATGAGCTTTCGCTCGCCGAGGCACCCGATCGGGAGGCTGCTCGGATTAAGATTGAGGAGTTTGCTGGTCGGGGCCTATTGTTTGCGGGTGACCAGGATGCCATGTGGCAGGGGGAAGCGGCGGTGCGGGAGCTGAGCGAGCGCAATAAAAACCTGGAGGCTGTGGTCTACCCAAACGCCGGCCACGTGTTTACCGAGGACGCTACCAAGCTGGGGAATTCGTGGAAAACCATGCTGGGGGGAACAGTGGAAGGCAACCGGGAGGCGACGCTGCAATCCCGAACGCTGCTGAAGGAGCGCTTAGCCGCCTGGCACGCCAAGTAGGCTGTCGTCCGTGCCCTGGTGGTCGTCGTAACGCGCCAAAGCTCACGAATGAGGCATAAGCAGTTCGATAGACATAATTTTATTGGTTATCACAATCAATATTCGCCGCTTTTGGTTATGGCAGTGAACGTCTGTCACTATTACGGCATGTAGCAGGCTATAGAATCACTGGGAGGTGCTGGGGATTGCGCCGTACCAGTGATTTTTTTGCGTCTCGTGACGACTATATCCCGGTTTTATCTCAGTAATTATTTCCATATTATTAATAACCATCACTGGTAATGAGCGTACGATATACGTATGAATACCAGGCGGTTAAGCACATTATTGATGACATTATCCGCAATGGGAGTAATTCCGATAGTAAGGGGTGTAAAAATAATTAAACAAAGTTATAAACAATTGGAACGTTATCAGGTGAAAATCGCTGATTTAAGTTACGGCAGAATGACGTACGTAGATCAGGGGAGTGGGGAAACCCTCTTGGCGCTGCACGGGATCTTTGGTGGTTACGATCAAGGCTATGAGCTTGGGGTGAACTGCGGTTTTCCCGGTAGGGTTATCGCCCCATCGCGGTTTGGGTATCTGGGCAGCGACGTGTCGGGGCAGGGAACACCTAAGGAACAGGCTCGGGCATTGGTGGAGCTATTGGACTATTCCGGCGTGGATAAAACCTTTGTGATAGGTGGCTCCGCAGGTGGCACGCACGCTATCCGGTTGGCGTTGGACTTTCCCGATCGGGTGAAAGGCGTGATCCTTTATAGTTCGAGAATGCCATTGCTGAAACGCCCGACGAAACCAACGCAATATATGGGGCCCCCGAAATTCATCTGTAACGATATTGCTATGTATTTACTGAGTCCGTTGGTGGCAATGATGACTTCCACGCCATTGCACTCGGTTATGTCGATACTTCCCATAGAAAAACGGAAGGTGGGGGCCTATATTGATTCGGCAATTAGTAACCCGGATATGGCCAAAAATTTTGACGATTATCGGATTGAATCCCTCACGGTTCCGGTGCTTATTTTCAGCGCCATGGATGACAGGTTAATTAAATTCACAGACGTGGAAAAAGTGATTCGTAGGTTTCCGAATAAGGTGTTTGTTCCTTTTGAAAATGGGGGACACTTAATCGTTGGTCATGATGTGGAAATTCATAATACTGTCAATGAATTTGTTGCCAGATATCGGTGATTACATATCCACGGTGGGGACTGTGGCCTAATAGTCACGGGTGGTTGTGGCGGGAATCATGGCAGTAAAAACTGTTCGTGATATCACCGCAATCACGCCACCAATGACGGTGGCCACCCAACCAACCCCCTGTAGGCTGGGGTTATGAAGGCACCAGACGGTAAGTTGACCAATCGCGGCTAGGGTGAGCCCCGCGATGATCCATACCAGGTACGGCGAATAAGCGTGTGAGTTATTCATTAATAAATAATCCTTACTGTTGGCTTGCCAACAATATTAAAATGCTGAGTTTATGTTACCGTGAGCCTAGGGCTACCTCAAGGATTGAAGCCATAGAAGGTGTGCAGAAATTCTTATCAGCGGTGCGACTATGAAGATTCCATAATGACACACCTACCTAGTAGCATTATTGATTTATTATGGCGTCGTGTGGCATTGTTGCTGCATATTGGCTCATAGTGGCCATTGACTGCTCGTTTCAAGCCGGCTGTTATTAGATTCCCAGGAAGCTACCAGCTCTTTGGGGAATTTGGGTGATAGCATCAGTGGCTATGGCTTCGATACAGACTAAAACTAACGCTCATAAACTTGGAATTGCGCTGGCTGTTCTCGTTAGCGCCAGTATAATCGTGTTGCCGTTTACCATGCATGTGGCGTTTTCGGCGTATACCCCGTTTTGTTTTTTCAGCGGCTCCATAGTGGCGTTGAGCGGGTTAGCGCTTCGGTCGAAGATGGTGGTGAGTTTAGGTTTTAGCATTGCCCTATGGACCATTATTAGTCCGTTCTTTTTTCTCATGTCTACAATGATTTAAATAGCATTATTTCTATATGGGGGTAGTTATATGTTTGCTTTTCGACGTCTATAGTCCGAGGGATTGCCCCCGTGATAATTGCATATCCTGCGTCGTTAGTTAGTGACGTGTGTTGATTGGCGATTTTTGCCAAGATAGAAATCATGGAAGCTGCAATTATCGTTGTGCTGGTTGTCGTCTTTGCCATTTTGGTCGTGATGATGATCATCGCTCTTGGTTCGCGTCGTAAAGACTCGAAAACTATTAGTTTTGAGACCACTGATGAGCCGAAACAATTAACACAACAAGAAAAGTCGGGAAATTATCAAGCCCAAGGCGGGTTCAATTTCGCCCCGGCGAAGAAAGAAGAAGCCGTCCTGCCTGGTCAAGAGCTAAAGACATCGGCAACTTCGGCCATCCCGACGGCGGCCCAGCCGGCATCTCAACCTACGACCCGTAGCGATGCTCCGAGCGTTTCTGCCGGGAGCGAAAAACCACAAGAGGATTCGACACCGGTTGTGGAAGCTGTGGTGGATGAGCCCGAAACCCCACAGGTTGAGCCCAAACCGGAAACCAAAGCGCCGGCCGTAGCATCAGAGAAGCCTAAGAAGGAAAAAGAAGACGAGCTGGTCGCCGTGGCGACGGAAGCGGCGGAAGAGGCAGAACCCAAGCCAGAGGAGCCAGAGGAGCTGGAAGAGGCACAGCCGGCGGCTGAACCGGCCGATGCTGAGCCCGTCGAAAAGCAGCCGGCAGTAACGGAACCGGAGGCGGAAGCCGCCACCGAAGCGAAAGCAGAAACCGCCAAGGCCCAGCCGGCGAAAGAAGCTGCGGAAGCGGACGAGGCAGCGGAAGCACCCCAGCCGGAGCAGCCGAAACAATCGAAGCCGGATCGGCAAAAGCGGAATAAGCCGCAGAAACAGCAGAAGCAGCGCGGGAAAAAACAGCAACGATCGCGTGCCGCCGCCCAGGAAAAACCGGAAGAAACCGCGGCTGCTGACGAGGCTTCGGCGAAGCCGCAAAAGTCCGACGGCAAAGCTGCCGAAGACCATGACGAAGAGTCCGCACCCCAGAACGCCCAACGTGATGGGGACAAGAAGGCCAATGCCGTGGCGGACACGGAGCTTGAGGGCTCGTTTGAAAAACTCGATGAGTTCCATGAGCTTGTCGAGGAATTGCCCGATTCCGAAGAAATCCCGGTGGTGGAACAACCCGAGCCGGAGGGCCCTGAGGATGTCGACGAGCAGGACGCGTTAGAAGCTGCCGCCGCCGCATCCGCGGTTGCGGAGGCCGCCGACAAGGCCCGCGCGGAAACCCCAGCTCCCGCGGAGAAACCGAAACCTGCCGATACTGAGCCGAAACCGCAGGATGCGATCGAACCCGCGGTGGGGCGCATCGGTAAGCTCCGTGGTCGACTGTCGAAATCGCAAAACGTGTTTGGCCGATCGGTGCTGGGCATGCTGTCCGCCGGCGACCTCGACGACGATGCGTGGGAAGACATTGAAACACAACTCATCCAAGCCGACCTTGGTGTGAAAATCACCACAAATGTTGTGGATGAGCTGCGGGAAATGATCGCCGAACGCGGCGTTTCGAGCGAGGATGAGGCCCGCGCCATGCTGCGGGAATGCCTGATCAAGGCCTGTAAACCCGAACTGGATCGCTCCATCAAGGCCATGCCTTACGACGGCAAACCCGCGGTCGTTCTCGTCGTGGGAGTCAACGGCACTGGGAAAACCACCACCACTGGTAAGCTCGCCCGCGTCCTGGTGGCTCAGGACAAGACCGTCGTCCTGGGGGCTGCCGACACCTTCCGCGCCGCGGCGGCCGAGCAGCTGAGCACCTGGGGCGAGCGCGTGGGCGTTGACGTCGTGCGCTCCGAGAAGGAGGGCGCCGACCCCGCCTCAGTCG
>CAJZGD010000073.1 GCA_915275065.1 uncultured Corynebacterium sp.
TGGGGATTACTCATAATTTTTATGAGCTTGGTTCCCAGAGCGAACAAGTGTTTTCGTATCCGGCTGTTTCCGTTTTATTCAACGATAAAGGTCAATACGGTTGGAATGCACTTGGCGCAAAAGCTGCGGGTGGATCAGCGTTTAAGTACGGAGAAAGCGTTGACAATGGGATTTATGAAGCCACCTTTTATCTTGCTCGGCGTGCTGAGAAATGCCCTTCCTCACAGTTCTTCTTGGCTGGATATTCACAAGGTGCACAAGTAATTGGTGAAACATACAACAAGCTACTACCAGAGTTGCGGCAACGAGTGCTTTTTAACGCTCTTTTTGGGGATCCCAAGTTATATCTCCCGGAAGGTGACCCAGCTCTGCCTCTCATTATGTTTGGAGGTCGGTCTGAATGGCGTCGGGATGTTCCTTATCCATTGACATATGCGGGATCTTTAGGAGAACGAAAACCTTATCTACCTGCAGGTTGGTCTAGTACCACTGGGCTGTGGTGCAACGATGATGATTTTGTCTGTGGCTCTTCAAAGGTGTTTTGGCACAATGACGGGCACATGACCTATGGGGAAGATCATGGTGCTATCGATCAGGCGGTTGCCGAAGTCATGGAGCGACTGCTTGTGAAACTTAATATGGATAGTAGCGAAATTAGAAGCGAGCTGCTTAAACATTTCAATCCTAGCAACGCCGGCCCCACTGGTCTCGATGTGGTGTTCCTCATTGATTCCACTAGTTCAATGCAAAATGATATTGATGCAGCTAAAGTATTTGCTTCGCGATTCTCATCACGAATCAATGCTGTTAATGGTCGAATCGCCCTTGTAGAATATCGAGATCGCGATGATGCTTTTACTGCCCGCATCTTGTCAGATTTCAACGAAGATGTGACTGATTTCCAGGATAAGCTTAGTGGCATTACCGTGCGTGGTGGCGGAGATGATCCTGAAGCGTTACTCCATGCGCTCATGACTGCTTATGACGGATTGAGTTGGCGTAAAGGCGCAACAAAAGCTGCGGTTGTTCTGACGGATGCAGGATTCCATGATCCAGACAAAGTAGATGGGTCAACATTAGAGCAAGTAATACAACGTGGCCTGGAAATTGATCCAGTCAACATTTATGCTGTTGTTCCCAACAATAAGCAGAATGCCTATTCTGAATTAACTGAACGCAGTAGTGGTAAAGCAATCGTCAACGAGGGTGATGCCGCCACAGCGTTGGAAACAGCACTCACAAAAATCATCACTCGCCCAGTTGTTCGATTACCGATTAACCAGTATTACACAACGTCGAAAGACGAAACCGTTTTTGATGCTTCAACATCATATTCCGTTGATTCTGAGATTGTTCGATGGGATTGGGATTTTGATGGTGATGGTGTCTTTGAAATCGAAAATGGTGGGCCCATCGCAAGGTATACCTACCCAGAATCTGGTGATTTCAATGTCAATGTTCGCGCCACTGATGCCAATGGGGGAGTGGGCAGCCACTCAGTGCCGGTGCACGTCGATACTGTAACTGGTTTACCAGTTTTACCGGAACCTGCATCTGCAGCAACAGTGTCTTCGGTTGGTGAGAGTGAAACATTACTGAAATGGGATGCGCCAGTTAACCCCTCGGGCGGATGGATCATTAAGGTAGACGGTATTCCTTTAGGGAGAACCCAACCTGGTGCCCGGGAAATTACCATTACCGACTTCAAGTCTAAAGATGATACTGAATTTGGGGTAGCGCCTGTCAGCTCGGAAGAAATCGTGGGTATGACCCGGGTTGCATACTTGAATAAGGCAACTCCGCCATCTGATCCGGTTCCTGAACCGCCTAAGGATAATGGTAGTGCCGATAAGACCGTGGATGTACTCCTTACAATTGCTGGTGTAGCGGTGTTCCTTGTTCAACTGTTCTATGCTCTTGTGAAGGCTGGCATCATTCCAGCAAGTATTTTACCTGCGGAAATCCGTAAGATTTTCGGCGTGTAGCTCCTGTGTGTGATGGCTATAATTTATGGCCATCGCACATTTCGCTGCTCTGGAGATAGAACAACTCTGTGTACTGCCCTCGCAAAGATTCCAAATCGACAACCTGAGCTATAGCAGCGAACCGGAAACGGTTTTCCCAATCAAGCGCAACAATTAGCATTCACCCACGTGGTAAGAAACAGCTCTTTCGAGTTCGGCAACGGATTTCTCCGTGGGGGTGAGCCCTGCAAACCAGCTCGGCTCTGTAAGCAGGTGCGCCACTCGGGTATTCACATAGGTGCGGCCATCATGGGCAATGGCGATGACTTCGGTGAGGCTGGTGGAGGAGATGTCCTTCAGCAGAAAACCCGCAGCCCCGGCGGTAAGGGAACGCCGAATAATGGTGGCGTCGTCAAACGTCGTGAAGATAATGACCGACAAGGCAGGCCAGCGTCGTCGGCACTCCGCAACCAAGTCGGGGCCATCCATGCTGGGCATGACCGCATAGTCCCCTACTGATTGGTTGCTGGTCGTCGACCATGATGACACGAATCGAATTAGTCACGTCACATATTTTCCGTCCGGGGCAGAGAAACATCCAGGTAAAACCCCGTATCGGTGGGGCCGGCGGTCATGGTGCCGCCCAGCTGCGTGGCGCGTTTCCGTAACGATCGAAGCCCATAACCGTTTTCGGTGCTGCTAGCCTTGACAGGCACCAGTGCATGTTCCTTGTCCGAATAATCCTCCACCGTCAGCGTGATGGAATCCTCATTGACCCGCAGATGAAAGTGGATCATCGTGGGCTGACCATGCCTGAGCGCATTCGACACACCCTCCCGCACCGCGATCTGGAATAGTTCCCCCTGTGCCGCCGCCAGCGCATAATTATCGTCTGGTTTATCAATCTGAAACTCCAGGCCAGTGCTCGAAAACGTTTGCGATAGCGACTGCATGGCTGCCACAAGCTGATCGCTGGTGTGCGGCGTGGGGGTTTCCGGCGGGTCGAGTGCCCGTACCCACCGTCGCAGATCAACCAATGCTTGCTTTGTGACGGCCTGGGCGTTGTGTACCTCGGACCATGCCGCCTGCTCGCTTGTCGACTTCAACGCCTGTGCTACGTCGAGGGCCACGATGGCAGTGACTAATTGCTGGCCCAGGCCGTCGTGAAGCATGCGTGCCGATTCGGCCTGCTCCATGCTCACCGCCGCCTCTACCGCATATCGGCGTTCTTTCTCGGCGCTTTTCTCCAGCGCGGTGAGGAACCATGCAAACGCAAAGTTGACAACGAACAGTGCCTCCACGGATAAAATATTTTGAATATCATCTAGTTGATGTCTGCCTGCCAATAATCGGGGAACCGGTGCTGTGATTATGAAGAATCCTATGAGGAGCAGGCAGTGACGTACTCCAAATGTTCGTTGAATCATCCAGAACGCTACCGCTAATGTCAGGGATGAATATGCATCGCCTGACACAAAGATCAGAAAATTAGTCACTGCGAGTGCGAGGCCCAGGAGTTTATTATGGGGATCTTGTGACCACCACCTGAGGAGGAACAGGTCAACAATAATGAGAATGCCCGCTATAGTCGTCAGGATGATCGTTGGAGGATCAAACCCTTTAGCGAATGCCGTGTTACAAAACGTGAACGAGATGGATCCCAGGGCGAAGGCAATGAAATAAAAGTGGAGGGGGCGGCCGGCTACAGTCATGATCCTAGGTTAATGAGGAACATCATGGGAAAACATGACAACAGTCACGACTTCATGACGAATAGCACAAATTACCCCCTTATGTGTGTTAGGGCCATGGTGAGGCATTTTCATGACGATTCGCACTGGTTGTCCCCGGCATTCTGTTCGATCCTGGAGGCATGAAAGTCTTCGGTAGTCCTGTTTCGCAGCATTGTTGCTCCATGTTGTCAACCTAAGCTATCGCTATAAGGTGTCCCAATGAAAAGTCTTCCTATTATTCTGCGTGTTATTATTGCGGCTGTCCTTATGTTCGCCGCCTCGTTTTCCGGGATGCTGCTGCAGCTCATCCCCGGATACCAGAACATTCTTGCTGGTACGGCAGTGGGGCGCAGTACTACCGGTTTGTTGCTGGCATGCGCCGCAATGCTTCTCCAATATGCCTGCGCCACTGTTGTCGCCTATGTGGTGGTGCGGCTTTTGGCCCGCTACCTGGATCATCAGCCGCCTGCCATGTTGAAACTACGACCCACAAAAACCGGCATGATCTGGTTTGCCGCCATGATCGGGGTGGCAATGGTCATATTTCTCATTGCTGGTGGGATCACTATATTATTCGACGTCGCCGGTGAGCCCCTCGCCCAACACGGCGACCAATGGTGGGCCACCCTGATCATCGTGTTGGGCATGGCCTTTTTGCTGCAAGGCATCCCCGAAGAATTCATTTGGCGCGGCTGGCTGCTGCCCTCCCTAGGGGCAAAAATATCTATGCGCTGGGCCGTTGGTTTCAGCGTGGTCGTATTCGGCAGCCTGCATCTTGTGTCGCGTGGTGGGCAAAGCAATGCCCTCGAACATGTCATCTACCTGGCCATGCCGCTCGGGTTCGCCTACGCTGCCGCAATGGCTCGGCTCGTCGCCGACTCCACCTGGGCCGCCGTTGGGGTGCATGGTGGATACCACACCGCCATGATGATCGCCAATGTGCTTCCCATCAATAACTCACCAACCCTGTGGGTGCTGATCGGTGCATTATGGTTCGCCGTAGGCCTCGCTATTCGAGCCTGGCGACGCCCGTTCGCACCAGCGCAATCTGATCCCCAAGAATCTGTGCCTGCGTGAGATCGCCCGTCTGAAGATACGCATCCACCGACTGCATTGCCGACGCCGTGAGCTCCCGCCAATAAGGTGCCGATATTGGTTGGTTAAAGGCTGTGGCCTCGGCAAAGACCGACTGCATCGCCCCTAATACCTGTCGGTGCAGTGGGGACAGTTTGTCCTGGTCAATATAAAACACCGGCACATTCGTGTCATCAACCCGTGAGGATGAAAGCCATATCGGAAATAACCCCGAAATCGCGCCAAGAAGATACCACGCCTTGGTCACCGCAATCAGGGCCGCTATCAGCGTGAAAAGCAGCAGCGTAAGAGTCACATGGAGCGCCACGGCGCTTCGCTTCTGCGGAAACCTATTCCGCTCGGCGGCTATTTTTTGCAGGAACTCCTTTCGGTCCTTACACACCCACGCTGATTTCCCCGACGCCAGTAGCTCTATCGAATCCGCGGCCAGTGGCACCAGTGTTTTGCTCTGCTCCGGTGGGGTTTCAAAAAGCGCCGACAAGAATTTGCTATGATCCGGTTGGTTGGCCAGCACCCAATCGCTGAAATCCGCCACCGACACAATGGGTTTCCCATAATCGTCGGCCCGCCGCACCTTGGCCGTCGTCAAGCTGTCTGCTACCACCACGTCACAGCAGGTTTGCGACACCGACGTCTTATATACCAACCCCACCTTGCTGCATAATGCACGTAACTTATCCCCCTGCGGCACCAATTCGTTATCCACCGTGATCCTGCCGCTAAACACTACCCGCACCCCGGGCTGTAATACTTCACCACCAGATTGATAAGAAACCACGATTCCGCTCCTTGATGATCATTAAAGATTAATTTATGTATGGCTGATTATTTTTAAATCTGCCACATAAGGAAGACACGTTAATGATTTCAACGCCCCCATCATCGAAATAGCAAAATTCCTACTATAATGAGGGGGAAAGCGCTTCTACCATTTACGATAACCGCAACGATAATCAGACGGGGGTAATTTTGGGGTCATATAAGGGGTAGATGTTATCCATTTATCTATCGTTATAAAACTCCATACACTGCACATATGGATATAGCGGGGAAAAGATGAAGGAATTTTCATCGTGTCCACATGTTCTACTAATTAGCGATTACTAAGATTAATCAGCGAATCGTTATGGCAAGATTTCGATTTTACCTCCGCAAACCAGTGCGGATGAGTGCAAGCAAAACATTAGTAGATAAAACAGAAAAGGCTGGTTATGGCCCTATATGGCTTATTGACTGTCGCGGCGTTAGCACTTATGGGATACGCGGTTACGCCCCGGGGGCGGTCAGTTTTCTTCCGGAGATTCGCCGGGGGGACGCAATTGCAAATGGCATACCTTGGGGTGTTTGCCGTCGTCGTCATCGCCCTCGTTGCTCTGATAGTCATCCGTCATACTACCCTTGCGGAAGAAGTCGCCGTTTTTGCAGCTTTAGCAGCATGTTTTGCCCTCATTGTTGCGCTGTTGCGGAACCGGATTGCCTCCCCGCCGAAAACTGCCACCCCTTACACCATCCTCACCGTCGGCGCCCACCCCGACGATCTAGAAATCGCCTGCGGGGGTACCCTCGCTCGCCTGGCCGATGAGGGGCATAAAATCCACGCCATTGTCATGAGTGACGGACGTGCAGGGGGTGATAATAGTGTGCGCCCCACCGAGGCCCGGAATGGCGCCGCTACCATGGGGCTGGAAAAAATCGAGATTCATTCCCTCACCGACACCCGGTTAGAGGACCACAACATGGAAATGGTGGACATTATTGAAGCAAAGATCAACGAACTGAAACCCGACCTGATCCTGACTCATTCCAGTCACGATCAACACCAAGACCACAAGGCCGTGCACTTCGCCGTGCTGCGGGCCGCCCGTAAACAACCGTCAATTTTGTGTTTTGAATCCCCTTCCGTGACCAGCGAATTCAACCCACAACTCTTCATTGACATTACTAACTACATTGACATTAAAATCCATGCCGTCCAAGACCACCGCGACCAGGCCGGTAAACGCTACCTCCGGTGGGATCGGCTCAAAGGCATGGCCAATTTCCGCGGCGCCCAGGGAAAACTGGAACTCGCCGAAGGATTCGAAATCGTCCGTCTCAAAGACTCCATCGCAGGATTGAAATAACCATATGAACATTCTCATCACCGGTGTCGGCGGTCCCGCCGGCCGCGCCCTCGTCAGCCAACTCGCCACCACCAGCCACAATGTTGTGGGCGTGGACATGCAGGAAGTCGCACTCGCCGACATTGATTCTTTTGAACTGGTGCCCGCCGCCAACGATCCCGACATGATTAACCAGCTTGCCTCACTGGTCGACCATTACGACGTGGATCTACTCATCCCCACCGTTGCCGACGAGCTGCCCATGGTGGCGAAGGCTTCCCAACTGGGCCAGCTGAGTAACGCCCAGGTCGTTATTTCTCCCCTGGAGGCTGTTGAGAAATGCTTCGATAAACTGCTGACCATGCGGGCGCTGCGGGAAGCTGGGGTTTCGGTGCCCCCATTCGGCGTCCCCAGCGATTTCACCTCCGCCTATGATGTGTTTGAACAGCTTGGCGGTGCCATTATTACCAAACCGCGGGTGGCCCGTGGCGGGCGTGGCTTCGCCATTCATACTAGCCCAGAAAAATTCCAGCTCGAATCGTACGACGACTCCTACATCATTCAGGCATTCGCCCCCGGGGAAGAATTCGCCCCCATGGTGTACATCGGTGATCAACCCGGCAACGAAACCGTTTCCATCGTTGCGAAAACTCAGGAGGAATTCTGCGAAACCGCCGCCCCCATCGTCCGCTCTGTCGATACCGCTAACGCCCTTGACGTGGCATTACTCGCCGTCAAGGCCTGCCACGCCTTGAAGCTGAAGGGTCCCATTGATTTGGATGTGCGTCGCATGGCTGACGGTCACCCGGTTGTGTTAGAAGTGAACGCCCGATTTGGCGCCAATAGCTCCCTTGCACCAGAATTATTGGCAGAAGTTCTTAAGTCAGCCGCATAAAAAAATAAGGAAACACCCATGTCTGCGCTAGCAGTCGTAGTTCTCATTGGGCTCAGCACACTCATTTTTTGGGTGGGCATGATTAAGCTCCTTTTCATACCCCTGTCCCTCTATTTTGAGATCCGCCAAACCTGGTGCAACCACCGAAAAGTAAAAACCGCCCTGGACGATGAGCCCCTCGTGAGCATTATCGTCCCCGGCTATAACGAAGAAAAAGTGTTGGGTGCCTGCATCAGCTCTATTTTGGCCAGCAGCTACCAGCATTTCGAACTCATCATGGTCAATGATGGTTCCACCGACAGCACCGCCAAGTTGATGCGGGACCTCGCCGAGGCCAACCCCTACACCGTGATCTTTGTCGACCAACAAAACTCCGGCAAGGGGGCTGCGCTGAACACCGGCACCGCCTACGCCAATGGTGAGTTCATCATGTACGTGGATTCCGATGGGGTCTTTGGCAGGGACACCATTCGGCAGATGCTCAAGGCCTTTGATAGCCCCAAAGTGGGGGCAGTCAGTGGTGATGATCGGCCGGTGAATCTCGACCGGGTGCAAACCACTCTTCTTGCACTCATTTCTCATGTGGGTACCGGGTTTATTCGCCGGGCGCTTGCCGTCGTGAATTGCCTGCCTGTGGTCTCCGGGAATAATGGCCTGTTCCGACTCAAGGCGCTCAAGGCCACCGGGCCGCTGCGCACCGACACGCTGGGGGAAGACCTGGAGCTGACCTGGCGGATTCACCGCGCAGGCTACCGGGTGAATTTCGCTCCGCAGGCCGTCGTATATGCCGAATCGCCGTCCACATTGAAGGGGCTGTGGCGACAGCGGGTGCGGTGGGCACGGGGGATGCTACAAGCCACTCGGATTCATAAGAATATGATTTGTAATCCCCATTATGGGGCATTCGGAGCATATTTGTTATTTAACCTGCTCAGCATGATTATTGTGCCGATTGCGCAGATCTTTGTGCTGCTGGGCATGCCTATCGTTATTATTACCGACCCCGACGCGCTTCCCACAACTGCGTTAGGATGGGTGGGGTTCCTCGGGTTGGCACTAGCGCTTGTTATTTTGATATATTCAATCGCGCTAAACCGGGCCTGGGGAGATTTACGCCACATATGGGTCTTTCCCCTTTGGCCCATATACTCCACATTGGTTGGTTTCACGCTTGGTTGGGCCATTATCTTGGAAGTGAAGGGGGCGGAAAAGAATTGGAACAAACTGGAGCGTACCGGCACCATTAGTGTGAGTGGCCTCAGTGTCGATAAGCAAGAAGCGAGTCCAGCATGAAACGCAGAACATTTTTAAAACTTTCATCCTTATCATCCATCCTGTCGTTCCTACCGTTTGGGTCTTCCTCCTGCGGAAAGGGGTACGAGCTGCGGAAACTCAAGAATTCGCCGCTGCCGGAAGAACGCAGCGTGAACTTTGGTTTCGAGGATGTTTCCAACCCCCATTACGACTGGAAGGCCATGTCACAGCGGCTTTCCGACGTCAATGCCACCGCCGCCTCCATCTGTGTGGGGCGGATTGAATGGGTGTGTTTCGACTGGGAGGGCCACCCTGATACTCAGGCCTCCATTAATGGGGCCGACTGGGTGCAGGATGCCATTGATGCGCTCAAGCCGCTCACTATTAACCTCACCATTGATACTTTAGTGCCCAATACGATCCATAAAAACCCTGAACTAGCTGGGGTTGATCCTGGTGGAGAGCGTTCCGATAAGTTCGCTTCGGTGACCGCTATCCGCGATGGGGCGGTGGGGGATGGGATTGTGGAGCTGGCGAAAACCATTTCGCACCGCTACAACCCCGATAGCATTTCCCTGACCGAGCTCATGTTCGACAATTACACGTTTGGGGAGGATGACCTGGCTTCGTATAAGAAGTTCTCCGGGGAATCTGACTGGCCGCGGAAAGATGGTGAGATCAATACTCGGGACCCTAAGCTGGGGGAATGGCGGTCCGAGGCGTTGCAGCACCTGCTCGACCGCATTAAAGGGGTCATGCCCAGCAATGTTGCCCTGGACATGGATGTGCGGGCCCCCTGGAATGATCCGGGGGCGGATCGGGCCATGTCCGGCCACGATTATGACCTGCTGCTCACCGAGGCCAGCCGCATTGCCGTGTGGAACTATAACGGCATGGAGCCTAGCGTGCAGCCGGATTATTCCGAGAAGCTGGCGGAGAGCTTTAACCGACGGTTTGGGGATAACCGTTACGTGCTGTCGACGGGCCTGTGGGCGGAGGACGAGGCCGACACTATCTCCGCCGATGATATGGCCCTTAACCTGCGGTATTCCGCTAAGGGTGGTGCGTCGGCGGTGTCGGTTACCCCGGCATCGCGGATGAGTGACGAGCACTGGAAGATGCTGGAGTCCGCCTGGAAGGGCTGATAATAGCCTGGCGGCAAACTTCGTAGAATGGCCGGTGTGGCAGTACCACCGGCTGTTTTTTATCGCCTATCGACGGATTTCCACCCCATAAGAGGGTAGTTTGGCGAAAAATTAACATGATAATTGCCCACAACTATAGTGAAAAGGGGCCAAATTCTTGCCAAGAGATGTCTGAACTAAATCGTCTGATCTTAAGCAAATCCCAAAAAAGTCTCATGTGAGTACGGTGAATAATGTCCGATTGGTTGGTTCGAGATTAATTTGTTTTACCCCGGATAAGTCCATAAGGGGGTGGGTAATTCTGTGAGATACCACAAAAAACCAGTCATAGTTGTGTGGGTGGGGTGGGTGACTTATTACAATCGGAACCATTCGGGTCCGCAAAGTATTGAAGGAATAACATGCCAGAGTACATTAACCTCAACCCGGTTATCCGTGAGATCAGCGACGTGCAGAAT
>CAJZGD010000074.1 GCA_915275065.1 uncultured Corynebacterium sp.
CCCACCTGCCGGTCGGACTGCAGATCATGGCCCCGGCGTTCGCCGATGATCGCCTGTACAAGGTCGGCGCGGCATTCGAAGCCACGTTCTAACCCGGTGGATGTTGGCGCCCACATTATCTTTGGGCTAAGCAGTAAAAACACCCCACCAGCTACCACTTACCGTGGTGTGTTGGTGGGGTGCGATTCTGCCCCGGGGCCGGCAGGTTCGGGCGTCGATAAGCGACATGGGTGGCGTCAACTTATGTGCCCTTGACATTCATGACCTGGCGCAGCTTATGCTTAATCTCCACAAGGTCGCGGGAATCCGCCATGACCTGGTCGATATCCTTATAGGCGTCGGGAATCTCGTCGATCCACGCCTCGCCCGGCCGGTACACGATACCGGTCATGCGGGACGCCAGATCCTCAACGGTGAACCGGCGGCGTGCCTCCGTGCGGGAATAGCGGCGGCCGGCCCCATGCGGTGCCGAATGCAGCGACGGGATGTTGCCTTTGCCTTCCACCACATAGGAGGCGGTACCCATCGAACCGGGGATCAGCGCCAGCCGACCTTCGTCCGCATTCACCGCACCCTTGCGGGTCAACCACACCGTGCGGCCGGCGTGCTCTTCCCGCTGCGTGTAGTTGTGGTGGCAGTTAATGCGCTCCACTTCCTCCACATCGGTGCCCATAAATTCGGACAAGCAGGTGCTAAACCGGTCCATCATTTCCTCCCGATTGAGGAACGCAAACCGCTGCGCCCAGTGCAAATCCTTGATATAGCTCCCGAATTCTGGGGTGCCCTGCACCAGGTAGGCGAGGTCGTTATTTTCGATGGGAATCCACCACTTCGCCATTAACTTCTTTGCAATGGCAATGTGTTTTTGGGCAATCTTATTGCCCACGCCGCGGGAACCCGAGTGCAGGAACATCCACACGGTATCGGTTTCATCCAAACACAGCTCAATGAAGTGGTTTCCGCCGCCCAGCGACCCCAATTGCTGCCGCCACTTCGGCGAATGCGACAGGTCAACATCGGTTTCCTCCGCCAGTTTCGCCAGCTCCCGGCAACGATCGTCGGCGGAACCCGGCAGGATCCAGTCCTTGTTATAGTTGCCCGGCGACAGCGGAATGGCGGCCTCGATGGCGTCCCGCAGTTGGGTGAGATCCTTCCCTGCCAAATCGGTGGCTGTGAATTGGGTGCGCACGGCAATCATGCCGCACCCGATATCCACGCCCACGGCGGCGGGAATCACGGCATCAATGGTGCCGAACACGGTTCCCACCGACGACCCTAACCCGGTGTGGGCGTCGGGCATGAGCGCAACATGCGGGTAAATAAACGGTAGTTTTGCCAGCTGCTGGGCTTGCTCAAGCGTGGATTCCTCCAACTCTGAGGCAAAGGACACCACGTTCTTCGGCTTGTGGGGCTTCAAGTGACGGTTGAGGTAATTCGCGCCCCTGCGGCTTTTGCGGTTACCTCGATCTTTGCGCGTCATTGCACGCATTCTCCTTATCTTTTTCATAATCCAAAACCGTGTGTGGGTTTTGGATGGGGAGATGTATATTGCCGGTGACAACTATTCCGCCGCGACCTACTAGCGTTGTCCCACTGAAGATGTGTGTGTTTGTGGTGTTATAGGGCACTTACCATGTGGCATCCATGGTGGGTGACCCATAAAAGTGCTGGTGAGCCGTATAGGAATATGAAAAATGCCGCCCATGATGCTTGTGGCACATGATGCGGCTGAAAATAGAAAAACGGTGGTGGCGGGTAATGGTGAAGAGGATCCCACCACCTACGATCAGTGGGGGTGTTGTCGGTATCCCCGCCGGTGTGAAATTTTTCTTCCGCAATCATGGTCCTGCGATGAATCAGCTAGGGAGGCCTCCGGCCGTGCATCGCGTTCGTGCCGTTTGAGCAATAGTAGCGGCAATAATAGCGGTTGCATTCCAGATCCCATCCTTTCACTTGATTCATCGCCGCGGCCTGATCATGGGCGGCAGAAAAACTTCTTCACATTTGGCACTATCGCCACTAACAAGTAGTAGTTGATGATTACGCAAGTCCGCAAGGGGTACTACCCCCGGTCGCCTCATGGCCAAGTGGTGTGATGTTTTGCCCATGATCGTCAATGATTCCCGAGATATTGTTTTATAACAAGAGGGGAGATTACCTGCTATGGCCTGCGATTATGTGCTGAATAATGGTGCGGGCTTGTCGACGCCATCCCACGGTCTTTCTTGGGCTACTGGGATGAAGCCTTAAGATTGTTTCCGGCCATGAATCAGCGTAGAACGGGGGTAATTCATTGGGGTGCGAAGCGGGGTGACGGCGGGTGACGTGGCCGCCATGTGACATGAATGCCGCCCGTAAAACGCCGGGGAAGAAACCGGATGAGATTGAATTCATTCATGCGAATACGTGTACGCATGCTGCCCAAGGTGCTATACTTAGCATCGCACTCAGAAGCGAGTTGGTGAAGCCATAAGTGTGTACGGCTTCATGGGAATCCGGTGCAAAACCGGAACTGGCGCGCAGCGGTGAGTGGGGACTGACCCCTGAACAAGTCCACTGGCTACTCCAAGCTGGGAAGGCATAGGGGGCTCCGGGATGATCCACAAGTCCGAAGACCGACCAACTCTGACCATCATTGCGACCCTCGCGTCCAGGCGTCGCCTGATACACCCGACTTCTATCCGTGGTGGTTTCGTGACAACCACCATGGCAAAGTCGTGGGGGAGTGGACGGTAACCGCCGACTCCAGCATCAGCAAGGTCCGCCGATGAGCAATCATTGGTGCTCCTGCGTGCTGCCGTAGCGCTACTACGTACGGTTGAGTAGCACACATCGGGTGACTGTCCAAATAACGCGATGTTCATAAGTACCAGCGGTGCTGCGGCATAGCACAGAACGCTATACGTCTTCGCTACACAGGTGAGGGCTGCAATAAGGTGTGGAATCCGGCATCGTGTGAAACTAGCCACTCCCATGTTTCCCATGGCCGACCATTCCCAGACTTATGGGCTCGTGGCGAAAAATGGCAGTGTTCTATCTTGCTAAGGATGCCCGATGCCCACCATGGGGATATTGGTGAATGTGAGCGCCAATTCTGGTTAAACCCCATGGTGGGCATCGGTTTATGTTTACCTTATTTAGGATTTGAGGTCGCTCAAAACGCAGGCCGCGCCCGAAGCCACCGTCGTTACGGCAATCACCGACGGCCACGCCCCGATCTTCTTCGCCAACGGGTGCGATAGTCCAAACGCGGCCACATAGGTGGCGCCCAAACCTGCCGCGAGCGGCACCCCGCCCTTTGCCAACCATGACCGGCCCGCCCACAGTCCAGCAGCCGTCAATAATACCCCACCAAGCGGCCGGATCCCGGTTTCCCTGGCGGTCAACCAACCACCCACAAGCCCGGTGATAACAAGCGAAGCGGTATTGACATCCTTAGCATCTTTTAATGTAAAGCTCATGTATTTAACGCTACTCGGGTACGCCCAGGAAGAACAGAGAAACACCCGAAACTCAACCAATGGAATGAAGCCGCAGCATACCTATGGTTACGAATCGGGTATCTGACTTCATATTGGTACTGGTAATCAGATAAGCTCAGTAGCCAGGGGTATTTCCAATAACATTTTTTACCCCCGTTGTGAATGAGTTCACAGCGATAATTTTTGTGAGTCATTGTAAGGAGTTTTGTGATTATCACACGTCGCAAAATTGCTGCTCCCGTGATTTTTGTGTTGCTTCTCGCAGCAGCCGCGGTGAGCTTTGTGATCTCCTTAACCTTCGGCTCTGTTGCTTATGATGCCATCGACGTGTGGGACGTGGTGGCAGCACACATTGGTATTATTCCTGGTGACGACGTTTTCGGCAGCACCATAGACTCGGTGGTGTGGAGTCTTCGGGCACCCCGTGGCCTGCTGGCGCTCATCGTGGGCGCCGGCCTGGCGCTAGCCGGTGTTGTCATGCAAACCCTGGTGCGTAACCCCTTGGCAGACCCCTATCTTTTGGGGGTGTCATCCGGTGCATCCGTGGGTGCGACCTCGGTCATCACCATTGGCGTTTTTACCTCGTTTGGCCTGTACGCAATTTCGGTTGGTGCGCTCTTCGGCGCACTAGCGGCCACAGCCATCGTGTACCTCATCACCCTAGCGCAGGGCGGACTCACACCGCTGCGCCTTATCTTGACGGGTGTTGTGGCATCATCAGCATTTTCTGCCCTGGCGAGCTTCCTCGTGTTCAAAGCCCAAGATGCGCGTGCCGCGCAAGGGGTGATGTTCTGGATGCTCGGCTCCGTCGTCGGCGCCCAATGGGACAGGTTGTTGCTTCCTGCCCTCGTGGTGCTGGCGGCATTCCTCATTCTCATGTTCATGTCCAATCCACTAGACGCCATGGCGGCCGGGCCCGACACTGCCGCTGCCCTGGGCGTCAACGTGGAGCGGCTTCGGCAAATCCTGTTTTTTATCCAGGCGCTCTTGGTGGGCGCCATGGTGGCCGTGGCCGGTGGCATCGGGTTCGTGGGGTTAGTCATTCCCCACCTGGCCCGCATCATGGTGGGCTCCCTGCATCGCAGGCTACTGCCCATCGCCATGGTATTGGGCGCGGTGTTTATGGTGTGGGTCGATGTGATCGCCCGCATCGCGGCACCACCGCAGGAAATCCCCTTGGGTGTGGTCACTGGCGTGCTCGGTGCCCCACTCTTCCTGCTGCTCATGGGACGAGGACGCTACCAATTTGGGGGCAGTTAAATGAGCTACATGGAAATCACTCGGGTTTCCGCCGGAATCGGAAACACCACTATCGTTCATGATATTAACTTCACCATCACTCCCGGCACCATGACCGCCCTCGTAGGGGTCAACGGTGCTGGTAAATCCACACTCTTGCGGGCCCTAGCAGGCATCACCAAACCGCACCATGGTGAAGTAACCCTCGACGGTGAATCGGTTCACGAGATTCGCCCTCGCCGACGCGCCCAGCTTCTCACCTTGGTTGGGCAAGAAGAAAACCCTCCGGGCGATTTGACCGTCTCGGAAATGGTGACCTTAGGCCGCATGCCACACCTGAAATCGTGGCAGATGGGTGGCCGTGAGGAACAAGAAATCGTGGCGGAAGCCATAGCCATGGTGGGGCTCACCGATGTTGCCGACCGGTCCTGTGACCAGCTCTCCGGTGGTCAACGCCGCCGGGCACTGCTGGCCCGAGGCTTCGCGCAACACACCGACATGGTGATGTTGGACGAGCCAACAAACCACCTGGATGTGCACCACCAATTGCACCTGCTCAAGGTGCTGCGGGAATCCGGCCGCACGATTCTAGCCACCATTCACGATTTGGATCTGGCCATGTCACACTTCGACCAAGTGGTGGTGTTATACAACGGCACCATGCTGTGTGCCGGCCCGCCCGAAGAAGTACTCATCCCAGATAATCTGCGCGTCGTTTTCGACGTGCGGGCCTACATTGCGCGATTGCCGGAGGCAATCAGTCCGCATCTGATTATTGACAGTCTCTGACGCTGGTTGACGGCCCGGCACACAAGGGGCGTCGACAAGCACACAACCAAGGAAAAGAATAATGCGTTGGAAGCAACCACTAGCAGTTCTTGCACTGGCAGCCCTCACCGTGACCGGGTTGACCAGCTGCGCCCAACAATCGGCCAAGACCGGCACCACCGATGCAGCCGGCGGCATCACCCTCACGAACTGCGGTGAGGAAGTCACCTACCCGTCCGCCGACAAACTCATGGTCAACGATGGCAATATCATCGCCATGGTGCTGGCCGCGGGCGGGCGCGACCACATCGAATGGGTGTCATCTCTCGAAGACGACGCCGACATTCTCAAGGCCAAATACGGCAAAGACGCTGAAGGGCTCGACGACATCGCCCCCGAAGCACCATCATTAGAAGAAATCGTGGCCAAGAAACCCGACGTCGTGGTGGCCGGCTGGAACTATGGTTTTAGCGACAGCAAAAACCTCACCCCTGACGTGCTGAAACAGCACGGCATCGGCTCGTACATTCTCACCGAATCATGCCGCCAAGCAGGTAGTGAGAAACGCGGTGTGGTCGACCCGTGGAAGGCCGTGGAAGAAGACGTCACCAACATGGGCAAGCTCACCGGCCACGAGGATACCGCCGCGGCCGTGGTCAAGGACCAACAGGATCGCCTGAGCGCGCTCGCCGCAGCCGAGCAACCCGAAACCGTGCCCAACACCTTCGTGTTCGACACCGCCCGGGAAGGCATTTTCACCTCGGGCCGGTTCGGCGGACCGCAGGCCATCATTGAGGCAGCCGGTGGGAAAAACTCCACCGAATCCGTCGACGACACCTGGGTCAGTGTGAGCTGGGAATACCTGACCGAACATGCCCCAGACGTGATCGTCTTCGTTGACTATCCCGGACAAACGTTCGAAGAAAAGGTGAAGATCCTCAAAGAGCGGGACGCTACCAAGGATCTGCCCGCGGTGAAGGAAAACCGGTTCATTAACCTGCCCTACGCCATGTGGACATCGAGCCCGCTCAATATTGATGCGGCGGAATACGTTCGCAAGGGCTACGAAAAATTTGGTCTGGCCCCAGCATCGGACATTACCCCAGCCCTGACCTTGCCGGATTCCCTGCAGGGGAAGGAATACTTCGTAGGCTAACCACAGAGGGAGCCTATGGGGCTAGCGGGACAACCCTAAGATAATCCGCCGCGATTTCCCCAGCGTCGTGCCACGACCACAGCCAGCACGCGGGTGACGCGGCGGATTCGTCGAAGTGCTACGGGCGACGCATGGATGTGTGCCCGAGCAGATTTTTATTCTGGCGCAGTATCAAGTACTCTTCGAAATCGGTTCACCACAACAAACGTGAAATAAGTAGTGTGATCCAAATCATGTATCACGCGCCGATCTGCCACAAAAATGTGGGACACTCAAACATGGGACATCGGAACAGGCGACATGTCACCGCGACACGCCCCAGAAAAACCGATCCAGTGGCAACACCCCAATAAAATTCAACCAATGCCACTTTTTTGCCAATTAGTGCCCAATTGCACTCACGGCGAAATAAGTGAACTGGGCCATTTATAACCAGTAAAACTGCACTGTAACAGATATTCATTACGAAATTATGACCAGATATTTCCCCAATAAGGTGTGGTAAAAATTACGTAAAATTATAGTGGCAAATTTGCTGGGAACTATCCCTATTTCCCGCCAGGGGGTAAAACGCACATTTGATAAATGCTTGTTTGGTGGATTTAGGCGATAATTGCTGAAAACCTGATGTATCAATAATGAACAGAAAGGCGAATACCATGTACACATTAGAAAATGCTCCCCTGAATCCAGACACATTGGAATCGCTTAAGCTCATTGTTAACAGCATTCGCTTCCCCGGGGAAGAAGTCCCTCCCGAAACCATCCACGAATTCGTCCTCCTCGCACTCGGCGAAATGAGCCAAGAAGAAGTCATGGAACGCTTCAACGAACGCATGGAAACCGAACGACAAAAAGCCAGCGCCATCGCCGAATAACTTGTTTGCCAAACCCATTAGTCACACCCAATCGCTTATCGACGCCCGCCCGTGCCCCGGGTTCCTACCACCATGTGTGCAATCTAACACCACGCACCTCCACCATTTGGGGGAGGCCAATATTTCCCCTGATTGGGCGTTGTCTCCAGCCAAGCCATGCTGCAAAATACCCCCATGGCTATCCTTGCTAGCACTGGCACACTACTGCACAATCACCCACCAATACCCATAGCGTTTCACCCCCATAATCGGCTGCCATCAGTGCCTCACGTGTCCACCACACCACCAAGCACCTGGAAAGCAGTACGATGACACCACCACCTTCCACAACCGCCTCACCCAACCCCAACGCCGCCTACCTCTACCTCGGCGCAACATTCCTCTCGGCATTCGGCAACGCAATAGCCAACGTAATCTGGCCCTGGCTCGTTCTCCAACGCACCGGAGACCCCGCCGCCGCAGGACTCGTCACCACATGCATCGTCCTCCCTTCTGCGGCATTCGCCCTCATCGGCGGAAACCTCATCGACAGATTCGGCCGGAAACGCATGAGCATCGTCTCGGACATCATCTCCGCCGCCTCCGTTATCGCCCTCATCACCGTTGATGCCACCACCGGGCTCACCATGGGCTGGTTCATCGCCCTAGGAATCATCGGTGCCGTCGGCGATGTGCCCGGCATGGCCGCCCGCACCGCCCTCGTCGGTGACATTTCGGAACGCTCCGGCAGAACCACCGACTGGTTAGCCGGCGCAGCACAAGGCATGAGCGGCATCAGTTTCCTCCTCGGACCAGCCTTCGCCGGATTCATGCTCTCCGTCATGAACATGACATCAATCCTGTGGATCACCGCCGGCTGCTCCGCCAGCGCCGCATTACTTACCGCACTCATCACCCTGGGAACGCACAAACCAGGACAAGAAAGCAGCGTACCCGCACCCGAATGGGCCATATGGCGGGAAATCCTCCACATCCCAGCAATTCGATTGTTCGCCATCATTACCTTGGCGACCCAAATACTGGTATCCCCCTTCATCATGGTGCTCCTGCCGGCACATTTCGAACGCATCAATAACTCAACAGCCCTGGGATTCGCCCTCTCCAGCTATGCCATAGGCATGATCGTTGGCGGCACCGTCATCACCCAGGTCGGAACCAGCCGCCGCCGACTGATATGGGCCATAGCCATGGGATTCAACGGCCTAGCATTTATCGGCATCGCCTGGCTCAGCCTCACCCCCACAGTGATCGCCGGCATGCTCACCGCCGGAATCGCCGGCGGCATGATGCAACCAATCGTCACAGTCATCGTGACGGAAACCATTCCCGCATCGCGCCGGGGCCGGGCGTTTTCGCTGTTGACGGCGTTAGGGTCGCTGACGGGTCCGATAGGGCTAGCGGCCACAACCGTGGCATTGGGGTTGACCAGCGTGTATCAGGTCGCCATGGTGTGCGGTGTGGTCGGTGCCGTAGTGATGGTGGGGGCGATGATCGCTGGGGTGCGAGTGCTTTACGACGTCACAGAGCATTGACTGACCGACCATTGGTCGGTAGTATAGGGAAGTGGAAACTGACCAACGGTCGAAAGAAGGCGATTGTGATGACCGCTCACCCTGTCACCCGACATCCCGGAGCTGCCTGGCTTTATCTCGGTTCCGGGCTATCATCAGCGCTCGGCAACGCCATCTCCAATGTGGTGTGGCCCTGGTTGGTGTTGCACCGCACCGGGGACCCCGCCGCGGCCGGCCTGGTTGCCACCTGCATTCTTCTCCCCTCCATCATTGTGGCGGTCATGGGTGGAGACGTCATCGACCGGTACGGACGCAAACGCATCAGCGTGATTTCCGACATTATTTCCGCCGTTTCCGTGGTGTGGCTCATTGCCGTCGACACCACGGTGGGGGCCACCCTCCCATGGTTCATCGCCATCGGTATTTTTGGTGCCGTCGGCGATGTGCCCGGCATGGCCGCCCGCACCGCCCTCGTTGGTGACATTTCGGAGCGTTCCGGTAAGAGCCTGGATTGGTTAGCCGGTGCCAACCAATCCATCATGGGGGTGTGCTATCTTGTGGGGCCGGCGCTCGCCGGCGTGCTGCTGGGCCATTTGCCGATCACCTGGATCCTCTGGTTGACCGCCGCCTGCTCTGGGATTGCTGCCCTCATGACCTGGGTTATCCGCCTCAATGCGCATACCATCCCGGCGGAGCATTCCAGCGTGCGCGGCACCGTCACGGTGTGGCGGGACGTGGTGAAGCACCCCATGCTTCGGCCCATTCTCATCGTGGAAATAGTCATCGCCATGACGGTTTTCCCCTATCTCATGGTGTTTTTGCCAGCCCACTTCACCCACACCGATAGCCCCACCACCATGGGGTTCGCCCTCTCCAGCTATGCCGTCGGCATGATCGCCGGCAGTATTGTGATCGCGGCGGTGGGGGAGCGGCTGCGCCGCAACCTACTGTGGCTGATGGCGATTGGCGCCACCGCCATAGGATTTTTGGGAATTTCCTCCCTGACCGTAACCACCATTGTGGTGGTGGGCATGTTCGCCGCCGGTTGCGGCAATGGGCTACTCCGGCCGATCGGCACCGTCGTGGTGACCGAAAACGTGCCGGAAACCATAAGGGGCCGGGTGTTTTCCCTATTCAGCGCCCTGGATTCCTTCGCCGGGCCCATCGGGCTCATGGCCACCACGGTGGCACTACAGGTCACCGACATTTACCATGTTGCCGTGGGATGCTCCCTGTGCGCGGCCGTCATGTTCCTGTGGTTGGGAATCATGGGGTACCGCACCTTGGGGGCGTCGCAAAGCAGCCTACAGTAGTTGCGCCACCACTTTCGACACCGCCGTACCTAACACATGGTGCTGCTCTTTGTCTAAATGCACCCCATCAACCGTGCTGCTTGTGATCACCGAATTCGCGTCGAAAAACCCGCACCCATATTCCGCCGTGATCTGCCGCAGCGCATCCGCTAACCCCGCCGATGCGGTATCGCCCCCGGTAAACTTCGGCCCGCTCGCGCCCCGCG
>CAJZGD010000075.1 GCA_915275065.1 uncultured Corynebacterium sp.
CGCCCCAATATTGCAGGTGGAGGGCTTCGTCAGCTACCCGCTGAAACAAACGTTTAGCCATTACTATCACCTAGATCTTTTGATTGTGTTGTTAATCATCGTAAAAAAGCTTCACCTTCATTCCTCGTAGCGATTCCAAATCAACTACCGGATCCATGGCTGCGAACTTGCGCACATTCTTCTGAGTGCGACCAATAATAGGATCTTCCCAATCAGGATTGTCAAAATCCTCATCATTCACCCATGTAGCCAAAAACGGCCTTTTAAGTTCCAGATCAAGCCATGCACCAGACTCTACTAAGTCATCCAAAAGCACCTCAGCATAATAATCACGCATCCCTGGATACCGCCCCAACACCGCAGGCGGCCGGGCTTCATCAGCAACCCGCTGAGACAAACTTTTAGCCATCACCATCACTACCTTGAGGAAATTCTTTAGGCATAAGACTACCTGTCAAGTGTCAATATTTGCAGGCACTTACGCTTAATAGTAACCCTGGGTTGTGTTGTTCATCATCGTAAACAAAGCAGCTTATCCAGTTGTTGGGAAATTATGGTTCAGCTTCTTAAGGCATTAACCCACATCACTACTCCCTGAAAGTGTAAGGAAAAACAAGACGGATGACGTGTTCTTTTCGATTCGTCATCTGTTGGCGTGGATGGGTTTTCCAGCAGCTGAATAAGCTTCGTTATATCAGGAAATCTTCTTGTCCTTGGGAAAATATTTCCTGCACCTCAATATCAGTGGTGTTTCCCCACCAGCAGATTGTGCTGGGGGTGTTCTCGTACACGTAGAATCCCATGCGTTCCTTGGGCCACCAGACGTTATCGATTTCTACGATAGGTGTGGAACCAATCTTTGCTAGCTCTTGGGTGAAAGATTCGGCGGACATGTTGGTGAGATCAATGCCTTCGAATGTGTCGCCATGAAAGCTTCAACGCATGCTACTTCTCCAGTGATTTCATTTTGGTCTACTCCGATAAGGTAATTATTTCCGTCTAAGACCAGGTAGCCTCGGATGGATCCAAAACCAATGGTTGTGACATTTTCTAATGATTCCTGGAACTTACGGAATGGATCATTGATGGAATATTGGGGGATTCCGGTCTTTTTAAAATCCATTAATTTATTCTATTCCTTGGAAGATGTTCCACATTGTTTCATTATTCGTCTTGATATGCCCGTCCATCATTTCTGGGAATCCACTAGCGCTTTTGCTTTGAGGTTAGTAGAGCTCGTCGCGTGAGTCGTTGACGCATAGGAATTCCATCCAATAATCTTCTTTGTCGTCTGGTTGATCGTAAATCTCTACTGTATAGGTGAGTAGTGCGCCGGCGTTGACGAGTTCTTCGTCGATATTAAATGGTCCGGGTCGCTCTTCGTTGGTTCCTATGAATGTTGCTGGAGAATAGTCGTAGGCTAGAAGAGGCTTCGCTTTGTCTGGGAACGTTGGGTCATCGCTCACCATTACCCTACTTCCAAGAGCGGTATTGAGGGAGTGAAAGAATGCGTCTGCAGGATCACTTTCGGGATCAGAGCAATCAAATTCCACCAACCCCACAATGGGCTTTCGTATCAGAAATCCGAGCGGTGTGTCTGTAAAATCCCAATGCCAGAGCAGTGCGCCACCGTATTGGCGTGTCATGTCGGAGAATTTTTGGAGCGTCTCGAACTTGAAGAAAATATAGAAATGCAGGCTGGCATCTTGCGCTACCTGGTGACGCAGGGTGGTAAGCATGTTCTTTTCGTCGCGCTTTTTTCGCCAGAATTCGTATGTGGAATACATTGAGCAAGACTTTCTTGTAAAGGTTTATTCGGCCACGGGGTACGTGACTTTTGTGACCCCTTCCTATGCTTCGTCGAAGTTTTGGGGCCAGAGCACGTGATCCGGGGTGGGAACTACCGTGATATATCCGACTTCGAGGAAGGGGAATTCGTACGGCAGGGGATCAATGAGGTCAGGCTCTAATATGAGTCCGGGGTATTGCGGGGAGACGAAACATTCGCCTAGGTCGTTGTAGTAGAACCCCAACCCTAGGTTTTCGACCTGGGTTGTGGGCATCCCAATGTGGATGATGTTTTGGAATGCGCCTTGAAAGCCGGGGAGGGCGGCTATTCTGTCGATGCGGCAGGTAGGCATGTGCACCCGAAACTCGATGAAGCAGTCCACCAACTCGTACACGATGCTGTTGTGTCCATCCATCCAGTGGTGCAGGTTTCCTGATGTTTCCTGGTAGTGGGTGATGTCGTCCCAGTAGTGGGCGAGGGGACTACCCAGCGTGATGCCGCCCAGGGATTCGCCGGGGATGATGTTGGTGTCTGTGTGGAAAGGCATGGGCGACCACCATGAGGTTGGGTACATGAGGTATGTGCGCATGCTAGCACATGGGGAAACGGCAGCGGGGAGCGTCGTAAAGCAAAAACCCAAGGAAGAATACTTCGGCGGGGGTAGCTAAGAAAGTAATAATTTTTCCAAAAGAGTATCGTTTGTGCCGGTTGCGGGGGTGATATTTATGTGCTACGGGGGGAGCGTGCCTATGTAGCTTAAATCTAGATAATATAACCATAAAATTCCTCTATGTTTAGAGTGAACCATTATCTATGTGTAAGGAGGGACGCTATGTCGCGCCTGAAAAGATTGACGGCGATCATCATGGCGCCGGTGCTGGGATGCACAGTCCTGGCCGCCCCAGGTGTTGCCGCGGCGGCGGAAGAAACCACGGATTTGAAGATGAACTGTTTTATTAAGCAGGGGCCGGCGAAATCCTACAGTAACGACGTCAACGGCGCGTACTCACAAGCGTGGGTATGGCAATTGGCGGAATACGACTTTTCCATGTCGCTCACCGCTGATGCACCAGCAACCGCTGTGGTGGGGCAACCGGTGACATATTCGATCAAATCCAGCCAGGTCAAACTCAGCAACCCCATAAAGTGGCGGTCGTGGTGGTCGATGAGGTCGCTATCATTCCAGGACCTTTCCCAAGGTCGGCTCCTCGTCAACGCCCCGGAAGGTGCCACGAATGTGAGCGTCACCGGGGATAATGCGAAGCTGAACGGGAACGTGGTGCGGGTTGGCGGCGACACCGACACCGACCACGTATCCGCGGGCTCCGACGCCCCCGACCAGATTGGTCAACTGCAATCGGGTGGCTTGGCGGGCCAGGCCAGGTCCAAAAACTACACCATGGACTTCTCGGGCTTCGACCTCACCTTCACCCCCACCCAGGCCGGTGACCTGCAACCAGTCCTACCCCACACCACCCTGCCCAGTGATGGGAAGAGCGGTGTTGCCGCATCCCAAGCCATGTTTACCGCCTTCGCCCACATGAAATACAACAACAAGGAGGAAGGCAACTACCTGTTCCGCTGCACCCCCCGCGAGCCAGTGCAGCTGCCCAAGGTGCACGTCGTCCAGGTGGGCGGCGTTCCCCTGGGAGCCCAGCCGAGCACGGTGGTGGCGGGGGAGAAGGTCACCTACACCGCCACGGCCCATGACACGGACGGCAACCCGGTTGCCGGGGCAAACGCCACCATCACCATTGGTGGGAAAGCCTTCAACGGCATCACCGACGAGCAGGGCGTGTTCACCCAGGAATTCACCACGGAGCAGCCGGGACAGTTGGTTGCCACCGCAGCGGTGGGCGATGTGACTGATTCGGTGACTGTGACCGTGCAAAAACCGGCACCGGTGGCGGAGAACATCAAACTGAACGTCCCGGAAACCGCCAAGGTGGGTGACGACGTGACCGTCACCGCCCAGGTGCTTGATGACGAAGGCCAGCCGTTTGACCAGGATGCCATGGATTTGGCCCTAGGAGATGCGGCACCGGTTGCCATGACAAAGACCCAGACCGGCACGTTTGAATACACGTTCAAGCCGGAGGCTGTGGGGAATCTGGCGGTGAAGGCCACGGCCGGCATGCTCACCAAATCGGGCATGATCGCGGTGTCGCCGAAGGATTCCGAAGTCGTCAATGAGCTGCGGGTCCTCCCCGAAACCCAGACCGTGACGGTGGGGGAGCAGGCCACGGTGACCGCCAAGGTGATTGCCAAAGACAACTCCGAAATGACCGGCCAGCCGGTGACATTCACGGTGGGCGACAAGTCCGTGCCGGCGGTGGAAAAACCAGCAGGTTCGTACACCTTTACGATGACCCCTGAAGCAGCTGGGCAGACGGAAGTCGTCGCAAAGCTGGGCGATAAGCAGGCGTCGGCCACGATCATCGCCGAGGCGGCGGAAACCGTCGACCGGGTGACGCTTGCTATCGAAAACACGAACGATTCCAGCATCATTACAGTCAATGTGCTTGGCACAAAGGGCCATAAGCTGGCGGATACCGATGTGGTAGTGCATGTGGGCGACCAGCAGATCTCGGGGAAGACCGACGAGCACGGCCGGTTCCAACACACCATCCAGCGGCCCAAGCAGGAAGTCAAGGTGAAAGCGGTCGCGGGCGGCAAGGAATCGGTCGAACGTACGATCGTTCCGGCCGGCAGCTCTACGAGCGAAGATCCAAGTACTTCCGAAGAACCCGAGACCACGACGCCCACGACGAAGCCGACCGAACCGTCCGAGTCACAGGGCAGCTCGCAAAGCAGCGACCCCGACGATTCCACGAACGGCAGCGGTCCCGGCAGCGAACGCACCTGGAAGATCATTGCTGCGGTTTTGGGTGCAACGTTCATCGGTAGCCTCATCTACGCCATTGCCCGCTACCTGCGACTGACGCCGTAGCTTGCCTGTCGACGACCATTTTACGGAGGGAACATGTCTCGAAAACGGACTTTCATGGCGGCCATACTGGCCCCCGTTCTGGGAGTCGCACTATGCGTTACTCCCACCGCTTACGCCAAAGAATCACGCATGGATGCGCAGTTCAAGTGTGACATTACGACAAAAGGCCTGAGTAGTTTCATGGCTAAGCAGGCCGATGGGCCGCAAAGCAACGACAAATTCAAGTTCAATTTCACAGTTGACGCCCCGGAGCAGGTCACCGTGGGAGAAGAATTCGACTACACCATCAAGGGCGGATTCGTTGGGCTGCCCAAAAGCTTTCCCGTTGCTGGCGTTGCCACGGTGAACATCACGACTGTGGAGCAGGCCCGACTGTTTGTGGATTTGCCCGACAATATCGAGGTAACGAACATCGCTGCCGCGGGCGGGCAGCGGGGTGTCAAGGTTGAGAAGCTGGCGGGGAAGAACCGGCTGCGGGTGGGCGGAAACGTCGACTCCGACCGCATGAATTCCCGTAACCCCAACACCATTAACCTGGCCACGGGCGACAAGGGCATGGTGGGGGTGGAAAAGAATGGAAAAGTGGGCTTTGACCTGCCCACCATCACCGTGACCGCTCGCGCCACCAAGGCCGGTGTGATCCAGCCGAGCTTCCCCAAAGTCAGCAGCCCGGACACACACCACTATCCCGCGGATCAGTCGCTGTTGTCGCTGGTGGCGCAGGCCAAGGCGAACGCCGGATGGTTCGGGAGCTACGATGTCACCGCCCTCACGCGGTGCACCGTTGATAAGAGCAATGGGTTCCCCAAGGTGCGGGCCGTTGAGGTGCCGAAACCCCAACCCGCCCTGGTGACGATCACCCCTACACCGGAAGTCGGCCAGGTGGGGCAGACATCAACGTTCACCTTCGTGGTGGAGGGAACCGACGGGAAGCCCTTGGCAAACACCCAGGTGGTGACCACGATTGGTGACAAGGCCGAAACTCTGACGACCGACGGTAATGGTGTGGCCACCCGCAGTTTCATCCCAACCACCCCTGGTGCGGTGCAGGTGACCGCTGTGGCCGGCGACCAGGACGAGGTGCGCACCTATCAGGTGAATCCGAAGCCGACGGAGTCGGAACCCACGACGGAACCGACCACCACGACGAAGTCAACCGAGCCGACGGAATCGACGGAGACCACCACCGAAACCACCGAACCAAGCACTCCCCAGGAACCCGGCGATCCGCAGCAGCCTTCCTACAAGGGGAAATCCTTGTGGCAAATCCTATCGGGGATTTTCGCTGTGGGCATTGTCGGTATCCTCGCCTGGTTTGGGCTAGCCAATCTCGGTATCGTTCCGGCACACCAGTAGACCACAGGTAAAACCGGAAAAGGCCACCACATTCGGTGGTCTTTTTCTTTTACCATAGCGTTCTAAGCGGTCACCGTTGCAAGAAACCAAGCCTTGGTATCATTGATACTTAATAAGTATCAACTATAAGACGGTTTTATCATGTATTTTAGCTATGGATTTGAGCGGAGACGCGAAGCAGAAGGCCAAACGCTCAATCGGTTAGCGTCGTGGGCGGCGCGACACGATGATGCGGTGCTCTTCCTGATTTTCATTTTCGGTGATCGCATGGAATTCGAAAGAATCGCACAAACGTATGGCGGGCAGGTGGTGTGGGTTCAGGACATTACATGGCGTTCTCCATGGACCACAGCGCGGGACAAATATGTGGGACTCATTGCATTTGATTGCCGGAATCCTGCCACGGATTCAGCGGGTGCATTCTTCTCCTCCGAGGCTGCGCTGCAAGGGTTGGCGGTCATTGCCCGCGCGGGGGGTGCCGAAGAAATCCGGCCCATCATCGTGGACGAGCACACTCAGTCTGTCAAGGGGGATGACCTGCGGGATTTCGTCGAAAAGCTCTTGGATGCTGGGGTATTGCTGGTGTATGCCTTGGACTTGCCTGATATGGAAGCGATTCTTGACGAGGTGGTTTACATCAATGATGCTGTCAAATCTGACCACACGGACCTCATCCAATCCTTAGGGGAGAGCAGTTGGACCTCAACAACCGGTTATGAACGTCACATCAGAAGCTATGATGTCGCATTTTTGCCCGAAGAGAAGTTTGAAAAACCCATCGAAGAGTTTTATCGCTGCTGGTCACGGTTGGCAGAGCATGTATGTGCCAGCCTGAGCCTGAATATGTATTTGGGTGTTATCGACCATCCGTTCGCAGCGATCGCGACGTTGCGGGAAACGCCGGGCCTTACCCTCAGGTGGTGCAGACAGTTTCCCATCCAAGAACAGGAGGTAGCCATGTCGGATACCCAGGATGGCAATGCCGGGGTGTTTCTGTTCGACAAGACCCCGTGCTATCCGAATGTGCTGCACCAGGCTATGGCCAGCGTGACCCGGGAGGGGGAGGTTATTGTGGTGACCAATGACCCGGATTTTTCCACCAAGGTCATGGATAAAACGATCGACATGTTGTGGAGCTCAATGGACATGAATGTGCTGCGTCTGCTCATGACGGGTGGTAGTAAGAGCTTTATTTTCCAGTTTGCGCCCAGCACCTCCCCGGAAATGGTACATGGGTTTGTTTTGACAAATAGCGAGGTCATGCGGAAGATTTTCTATGGTCTGGACTAGGCAGTCACCGCTTATCGACGCCTAAAGTGGGGGCCTGTGGGGGCGTCGACAAGTAAAAAACATTGCATTCCGACCCGCGGTCGGTTAAGCTGTACCTCAAGAGACCGACCAGCGGTCGAACAGCTTGAGGAGGCACACACCGTCATGACACCCACAAACCCCAACCGGCGCACGGAAATTATCGACGCCGCAGAACGCCGCTTTGCTAGCCAGGGATACCTGGAAACATCGGTGTCGGAAATCATTGGCGACGCCGGCATTGCCAAGGGCACTTTCTACCACTATTTCCAGTCTAAAGAATCGGTCATGTATGCCGTGATTGACAAGAATGTTGCGCTGCTGAAAAGCCAGGTGGAAAGCTACATGGCCGAATCCACTCAGCCGCCACTGGCCCAGTTCACCATGATTCTCGGCGGTGGCTTCGCCCCACGGCGACCCGAAACCACCGCGATCAGTACCGAACTAGAACAAGACGGCAACGAGCTCATGCACATGCGGGCCATCGACGCCACCATCAAAGCCCTCATCCCGCCGCTCGCCGACCTGTTGGAGCGGGCCACAACCAGCGGTGATATCGACTGTCCCAACCCGGATGCCGCTGCCGCCGCCGTCCTCGTGTTTAGCGCGCAACTTCTCGACCGGGATCTTTTAGGCTGGGTCAAAACCCGCAACATTGCAGCCATCCGTGATTTCGGCGTCGTTGCCGAACGAGTCATTGGTGCCCCCGCCGGGACCTTCACCCCCATTGTCGATAGTTTCATAGCGAGTTTGCCATGACCGCCAACATCATCCAAGAATTCCGCCGCGCCCCGGCAGCCACCGCCCTCATGCTCATCACGGTGGCACTCGCAACCGCGCTCACCACCATCGGTGTCGCAGCCTGTTTCCAGGTCGTGCAATCCAGTGGCACGCTCTTCACCCAGGCCGTCACCCCACACCTATTACAAATGCACGAAGGCCCCATTGACCGCAATCAAATCTCGGACTTTGCGGCCCAGCACCCAGAAATCGTCGCCGTTGAAACCAAAGAAATCATTGGCATAGATGGTGCGCAATTAGAATTGACGCCTGGCAACACCGAAGGCAGCAGCTCCATCGAATACCTGGCTGCTACCCAGTCCGGCAGCTTCGATCATCTTCTCACCACCAATGGGACGATTGCGCAGGTAGAACCCGGAACCGTGGGGATCCCCATCGACATCGCCCTCAACCGGAACATCACCACCGGAGACCGCGTCATAATAGCGGGACGAGAATTTACCGTCACGCAACTGATTCGAGACTCCATCATGGCCTCCGACCTGGCCAGCTCCCGCCGCATCCTGCTCAACGACGCCGACTTTAGGGCACTCCGAGGCGACGGCAGCAACAGCCAATGGCTCATCATGTTCCGCCTCACCGACCCCGCGCTTGCCGGCACCATCATCGACGCCTACACCGCCTCGCACCTTCCCGCCAATGGGCCAATCATCGACTACCAGGCCTTTCGGCTCCTTAACGCTCTTGTCGATGGCACCCAAATAACCATCATTCTCGTCTTCGCGCTCCTCCTTGCCCTTATCTCGGCCCTCGTGGAAAGCCTCACCATTCGTACCGCCATTGCCGCCGAACTGCCTCGCATTGGAGTATTGCGGGCAATCGGATTGCCTGCGAAACGACTGCGGCGCATCGTGCTCGGCCGACAACTCCAACTCCTCACCCTGGGGACAATCGTGGGCACCCTCATTGCCGCCGCCCTCATTCCCATGGTCACGGCCACAATCCGGCTGCGGCTTGGCGGGCAGCTCAGCCCAGGGCTGTGGGTTCTGGTCGCAGCCACGATGATCCCCGCTATTCTCGGCGGCGTCATCGTTGCCCGCGCCGCCCTGCGGCCGGCACTCAAAGCCCAGCCGCTTCACCTGATCCGCGGTACCCTCCACCAACCTCGCAGCACCAGCTCTTCCCGAACTCACCGGTCCCAGACCCACCAACCCCGATTCGGGCGCATCCCAAGTCCCGCCTGGTTACGGCTCTCGCTCAACCAATTACGCCGAAACCCACTCGACCACATGGTACTTGCCGGTATCGTGCTCCTCGCAGTGGTGCTCGCGGCCCTACCAATATCGTTACGAGCCACCCTCCAATCTCCACAATTCATCCAAACCACCGGCATCGCAGTCAGCGATATCTACATGAATCTTCGGAGCAACAACTCCCAGGCCGGCGGCGACCCGAACCGCGTGGAAAACCTAATCAAGATGATTGATACAGACCCCGACGTCGCCAAGCACACCATGCTGGCAGCGGAACGCATCCCAGCCCAGGGCACCAACGGTGAATGGGTTGGCATCAATGTCGAATCCGGCGACCACGAAGCGTTCCCACTTACCTACCTGTCCGGCACTGCGCCCCGTGGGCCTCGGGAGATTGCCCTGTCGGAACTCAACCGCAGCGAACTGGGTAAAAATATTGGCGACACACTCCAGCTCCGCACCAACCAGGGGGTGCAAGAACTCACCGTGGTAGGAATATTCCGGGACATCAGCAATGGCGGCCATACCGCCAAAGCACACCTTCCCACCGGTGCCGGCACCCCATTGTGGACAACAATACTGCTGAACGTGCAGCCCGGCGTTCAACCCAGCGACGTGGTAAACCGGTACGTGCCACTGGCTGCCCCGGCACGCGTGGCCGACGTTGCCGCCGCCCGCACCGACATCTTCGGCGGCATAATCCACGCCATGGGAATCCTATCCGGTATCGCCAGCGTCCTGGCGCTCGCCCTCGTCGCAGCCCTGGGAGCCCTCATCCTGCAGCTCTTCCTGGTGCGCGGCACCAGCCGGCGGGCCCTCTGCCAAGCCCTGGGTTCACCCCTACGATTCCTCCGCGCCGAATATGGGCTCCGCATCATGCTGCCCACCATTCTGGGAGCATTCCTGGGCGGGCAACTCGCCATTATTTTCGGCAAAGGCCTCATGGGGTTGGCCGGTCGTGCCCTGAATGTTGGCCCCCTACCGCTCTTCGACAACCCGCTCATGACCCAGATCGTTGTGCCACTGTTACTCATCATCGTGGCCGCCGGAATCGTGGCATGCGGGGTGCGCAGGCTTCCCCCAGCCACCGTTGCCCGCGTTATCG
>CAJZGD010000076.1 GCA_915275065.1 uncultured Corynebacterium sp.
CCGTCGTGGTTTCCGCCGCCGCGACCGCCGACTGTTGGGACGATTCCTGTAGCGTGTCAATCCCAAAATACGAGGCCACCGCCGCCATAATGAGGCCGCCAATGATTACCGGAAGGGTCTTTTTCCTGTCTGCCATGATACGTATTGTTACACACCCCAAGCCCCACACATAGCAGTGGCGTGCCGTGGTTGACCGTCTTGGTACGCTTTAACCATGGCCAGAGGACGCATCCCCAACTCCGACATTCAAGCGATCCGTGAACGCGCCGCGATCGAAGAAATCATCGGCGAATATGTGCAGCTTAAGCCCAGCGGTTCCGATTCGTTGAAGGGACTGAGCCCGTTTAAAGACGAGAAAACCCCGTCATTTCATGTTCGACCGAACCATGGTTACTACCATTGCTTTTCGACGGGCAAAGGTGGGGACGTGTTCAACTTCCTCATGGAGGTGGAACACCTGACCTTCCCCGAAGCCGTCGAGCTAGTAGCAGACAAGATAAACTATCACATCAACTACCAGGGGGGTTCGACTGGGGCGCCAGCGGTAGAGCCCGGCACCCGAAAACGATTGATCGAAGCCAATCGTGCCGCACATGCGTTCTATAGAAAGCAGTTAGAGACTCCCCAGGCGCAGGTGGCCCGCACCTTCCTTTTGGACCGAGGCTTCTCTAAAGAACTCATCTATAGCTTTGAGTGCGGCTACGCCCCCGAGGGGTGGGATGCCGTGACGAAGCACCTGTTGAAAAAGTTTACGTTCCCTGAGTTAGAGGCCGCCGGCCTGTCGGTGATGGGTCGACGTGGTCCCATCGACCGGTTTCGGCGTCGCCTGTTGTGGCCGATTAAAAACATTTCCGGCGATGTGATTGGGTTCGGTGCCCGAAAGCTATTCGACGACGACCAGCTGGGTAAATACCTGAATACCCCGGAGACACTCTTATATAAGAAGTCTAAGGTGCTCTTTGGGCTAGATCGGGCGAAGAAGAATATTGCCAGCAGTCGTCAGTGCGTGGTGGTGGAGGGCTACACAGATGTGATGGCCATGCATGCCGCCGGGGTGGCAACAGCCGTGGCTACCTGCGGTACCGCGTTCGGGGATGACCATTTGCAGATGATTCGCCGCCTCATGCTTGACGACACCTATTTCCGCGGCGAACTCATTTACACTTTCGACGGGGATGAGGCTGGCCAAAAGGCGGCCAAACGGGCGTTCGAAGGAAACCAAAAGTTTACCGGTCAATCGTATGTTGCTGTCGCCCCCGATAACCTGGATCCGTGTGATCTGCGGCTACAGAAGGGGGATGCGGCGGTTCGGGATTTGGTGGCCTCCCGGGTGCCCATGTTTGAGTTCATGATCCGGGCGGTGATTACCGACTATCGGTTGGACACGCCCGAAGGCCGGCTGCAGGCGATGCGGCGCGCTGTGCCGATCGTGGCCAGCATTCACGATAGGGCCCTGCAGTCCGAGTACGCCCGGCGGCTCAGCGGCTGGGTGGGGTGGATGGATGAGGACGAGGTGTTGTCCCAGGTGCGATTTGCGGCCCGAAACCCGCAGCAGGCGGAGCCTCGTCGTGCCGTCCGGTTCGATAGCGATGCCGCGGTGGCGGTGGATGCGCCGCAGGCCCGGTTGCCGCAGCCCGATGCCAAGAGCATCCAGTTGTGGCCGCAGCGGGAGAGTCTGAAGCTGGCATTGCAGTACCCAGGTGTGGTAGCCGATGGCTTCGATGCGGTCCCGGAGGCGGCGTTTAGCTTTGAGACCTACCGGGTGATTCGGCACGCTATCGCGCACGTTGGTGGATGTCGCGCCGCGGTGGCGGGGGAGTGGGCGGGCATGGTCGCCTCGGAGATTGATGATCTTATTGGCAGGTCTCTGGTTTCGGAACTCGTGGTGGAGGATATTCACCTACAGGGCGAGAGCGTGGAAACGTATTGGGATCGCACCGTGGCCCGATTGCAGGAACAGCAGGTAAGCAATGAGATTTCCCAGTTGAAGAGCCAAATGCAGCGCATGCGACCCGGCGATGATGAGCAGGCCTATCGGTCCATGTTCGCCAATCTTATTGCGTTGGAGCAGCAGAAGAAGCAGTTGCTTGCCCGGGCGTTTCAATGATTGGTGGCGGGTGCCGCGCGGTAGGGCGTCGTAAAGCAAAACGACCCCGATCATTGCGGGGTCGGTCATGCTATCTATGCGTTTTTAGTGATGGGTTGCTTTCGTGGTGGGGGTAGCGCTGACCGAGGGGGTGGCGCTGGACGTCCTAGGGGTGGTGCTTGTGGTTTGTTTCGGTGCGATTCCGCTGATGGCGGTTTCGATCTTGCGGTTGGAATCAATCTCGTTGGGTGGGGAGCAGGCGGCCAGGGAGGTTCCCAGCGCGATGATGGCGCACGATGTGGTGATAGAGCGGCGGAAGATACTAGACATGGGGGATCCTTTCGCACGAAAGTTTAAGATTAGTTACCCCAAATGTTACGCATTCGATATGAATTTTTAATTACGACACGCCCTAAATATCGTGGTATTTTACGAATTTTCTCCTATGAGGCTTAATCGTCGTCTCGCTCCAGAATAGTAATATCATCCGATTTATTAAGCTTAGATTTATTGAGATTTTTTACTTCCTTCATGCGGGGCTGCGGATCAAGCTTATTGGCTATAGCTTTCCGGGTTGCCGTCAGAATCTGCTTGGTAGCTGGGGAATTTATTGCTACCTGGTATCCCTTTTTAATTTGTTCGTAGCGCCGGCGACCCGCCTTGGTGCCAAAGACGTAACCCGCGGCAGCGCCGATAACGAACTGGATCATGGAAAGTCCCACTCCTTATATAAAAGCTTGTCAAGGAAGAAAGTAGTGTGACTGCCACATTACCGAAGAAACCACAACGGTGGTTAGTGCATCCAGTAACCCCCGCTAGCCCCACAAACTCCGCAAAGATTTCGGGGTAAACCAGGCTATGGAAACACAAAAACCGCCCTAACATGGGCGGTAATGAAACAAAAAGCTCCCCCAACTGGACTCGAACCAGTAACCCTTCGATTAACAGTCGAATGCTCTGCCAATTGAGCTATGGGGGAATGGGTTTTGCCACACAATTACTGCGCTGGCAACGAATGAAACTATACAATGTCCCGCTGATTTAAGGCAAATTTGCTGGTCAATGCGATAATTTTCCTCATTGGTCGCAATAATGATTCGGCGTCGGCCGGCGATGCATTGTGCAGGTATTCCGGGGAGGTAGGAAAATGTGGGTATTTGGGTGTTGAGTTCGTTACTACGTGCTATGACCCGCTATACTTTTCATTCGTGCCTTGCAATGGCTATTATGTAGCAGGATCGCTTTAAATTTGGGGCTATAGCTCAGTCGGTTAGAGCTGCGGACTCATAATCCGTCGGTCCCGGGTTCGAGCCCCGGTGGCCCCACAATCACACCCCAGTTCCACGCCAGGAGCTGGGGTTTTCCCATTGTTGGCGTGCTTTACGACGCCGTAATGGTGCTACCTCATTCGGGTAGCAGTCGTCTTGTATCGCGTCATGTGGGGGATTGCCTATTTTGATGGTGGCCGTCTTGTGAATTGGTTAAGGTGGCGGCAATCCTTCAATCACCCACAAATCATGGGAAGCGATCATGCCGAATACGAACGACACGCAACCAACCAACGAGCGCACGCGAGCGCAGGTGACCACCGCGCGCACCGTGGCGGAAGCTGCACGGAAAACCGGGGAAAAAGTCCAATCCCGGATCATCATTGTGGAAAACCTAGCGGACACCTCACTGGTGATCGACCAGGCGGGCGACCCCAATACGGTGGTGGAACCATCAGCGGAAGCACTCTCGGCGGCTGCCCTTAGCCCCATCATGCGGCGACTCGCTGCCCTAGAAGCCACACCAACCCCGGCCGCCACCGTGGCTGAACAGGTGCAGGCATCGGCGCGACTGAACCGTCTCGCCGACCACGCCGGCATTACCACCCGCGCCATTGGCATCGGTTGGGAAGACACCTCCAATGCGGCACGCCGCAACTGGTCCGAAATCGCCCGTGCGGCGGTCACCAGGGGATATAACACCATCGACCTGGCCGCGGGACGCCCCGAATGGACCCTCTTCCAGTGGCCGGCCCATCCTGAATGGGTGTCGTTAGAGCCGCAGGAAAATCCCCTCCGCGACGTGATTGCTACGCTCCGGGCCAATGGGATCGAAAAAATCTACCTCACGCTCGACATGATGGTGTCGACCTCGCTGGCGAAATTCCCGGAATGGAAGGCAATATCCAGGGACGGCACCATTCGGAACATGCCCTCACCAGCGGCCCTCACCCGGAGCCCGATCCGGGACATGCTTGCTGGCGCCGTGGCACAGGTTGCAGCCCAATTCGGCGACATCATTGATGGGATCATCATCACGGAACTCTTTTGGGACTCCGGGTCGTTCTCCGATAACGACCTGCTGCTCTACCGCAGCGACACCGGTGCCACCGACTGGCCTCGCAGCGAAGATGGGGCACTCCAGGAGACTCCCGAATATCGGGAATGGCTCACCACTAAAATGGCGGATTTCATTGCTCACTGCCGAAGCCTGACCGCCGGTGTTCCGCTGGTCATGGACGTGCGGGTGAACTGGAACCAGCCACTAGCGGGTCGGCCGGACAGCGGGCATGATTATGCCAAACTGCTGCGGGTGGCCGACGAAATTCAGCCATGGGTGTACTACGACACGGGGGAAGAATCGAAGGCGATCGCCCTGGTGTATGCCCTCAATAAGCAGTGGCCGGGGCGGGTGCGACCAGCTCTTGGCCTATGGTCGGCAACCCCGGCCTCGGTGGGGAAGGCGCTCGCCGGCCTGGCCACCGCCCACCGGGTGCAGGTCACCCCCTATTCCAAAATGGGAACCCTGCTCCGCTGATTATGGCCTGCGGCTGATTCGCCGTTACCGCTCGTCGGGCGGCGATAACCGTTGGAAAACCACCACACACCCGCAGGCCAGCAGTAGTATGCCCGCGAGCGCCCACATGAGCGTCGAAAAGCTTACGGGCAGGCGGGCGACGAGCGGACCCAGGCTGGCACCAATAAACAGCACCGCACCATTGATTGCCATGCCACCAGCGCGATAGGGCGCCGATGTCTGGCCGAACAGCGTGATCATGGTGGGCACGGCCATGGCAATACCCGCCACAAACACCAGGCTGGCGACAATAATCCCCCACAGCGTTGCGGACAACAAACTCTCCAAGAGCAACCCCAGGGCGGCGACAATAAAACTGACGCGAGCAATGGTCCCTATGGGCACGCGGGCCGTGATGCGACCAATAACGAGCGCCACGCACATGCTCGGCAGACCCGCAAGCCGCAGCCAAATCAGTTGCGACTGCGACATTCCAATGCTCCCCAGGTGCGGCCCCAAGGCGGAATACATGGCCACGAAGCTCATGAGCACGGTCACGTGCGCTAAACACAGAAATTGCGTGCGCGGCCGTGCGACGATCTGGCCAACCACCACAAAACTCTGCTTCATGCTGCCGGCCGCGGTGGCGTGGGGAATCTCCACCATGCGCCCTGTCGGGAAGAGTGACAGAAAACACAAAATAAGGAGAACCGTGCTGCTGAGGAAAACCGCCCGCCACGTGGCGAATGTGAGATTGATCGCAGCGGCAAATACCTGACCGACAATACCGGCCACCAAGAACGCGGTAGACATGGCCCCGATCGCTGTGGGTCGGCGGGTGATTGGTAGCGCTTCGGCAAGGTAAGCCAGGGCGATGGGGGCGAAGCTGGCGGCCGAAAACCCCTGCAATCCCCGGAGCACGCCAAGCGTTGGCAGATTGGGGGCCATGGCGCAGCAGGTGGTGGTGAGAATCAGAAGTATCATGCCGCAGAGCAGGATTTTCTTGCGGCCGTACCGGTCAGAGATCGGCCCCCAGATGAGAAAACCGCTGGCGTAGCACAGGCTAAATGCGGTGGATAGGGCGAGGGTGGCATCCCCGCCGAGATCGCGGCCGACCGGTGCGATCAGCGGGATGGCCAGATAGAGCTGGGTGAGTACCACAAGTGCGGTAGCCACCAGGAATACCACGGTGCTGGTGGTGGCCGGATACTCCGGTACGTGGTCGGGCGATAGTGGTTGTGATAGTTGTTGTGACATGCGAAACCTCAATTCCAACGTTTTGGTTGGGGTTGAGTATAGGCGACCGTGGCATAATTTCCAACCTTTTAGTTGGAATTGTCGCGGTACACTGCTAGAGACCGTGACACCGCCGCTGGCACCGCTGCGGCCCACCTACCCCACAACCCCTCACTGCAAAGGACCCCCATGGCCTGGGACATCGAAGGAACGAAAACCAAAATCCTCACCGCCGCACTTGCCGAATTCGCCCACAACGGCCCCGACGGCACCACCGTCGCAAAAATCGCCGCCCGGGCCGGAGTCAATAAGGAACGCATCTACAACTATTTCGGCGACAAACGCCAACTCTTCACCCACGTTCTCCGGGAAGAACTCGCCAAGGTAGCTCAAGCCGTGCCCGTGCATTCCTTCGCCACCGAAGACATTGGCGACTGGGCCGGCCGTGTTTACGACTACCACTGCGTCCACCCCGAACTCAACCGACTCATGCGGTGGGAAGGCCTCTACTTCGACGCGGAAGTACCCGACGAGGAACTACGCCGCACCTACTACAGCCGGAAAACCCAAGCCGTCCACGCCGGGCAGGCGGCAGGAACCCTGGCCACCACCATCGACGCCGATCACCTGGCCTTTCTTATCCTATCTATCGCCGGCTGGTGGTCCGCGGTCCCCCAGGTTGCCCGCATGTTCACCGGCCCCGAAACCGACGCCGAACACGCCCGCCGCCGCGAATCGGTTATCACTGCCGCCCAATTATTGGCGGGCACCTACAATCAATAGCCGTGGGTGACGTAGATACCGTAATTCATAACCTCTATCAAACTTTCGACCTCATTGGGGTGGTGCTCAACGGCATCATCGGCGGCGCCATCGCCAGGCAACGAAACTTCGACTTCGTGGGCTTCGTGTTCCTCGCCTTATTCTCCGCCCTCGGCGGCGGCATGCTGCGCGACGTGCTCATGCAAAAAGGCACCGCCGCCGCCATTGCCGACCCCACCTATTTGCTCCTGGCCTGCTGCGGGGCAATCATCGCCCTGGTCACACATTTTAAGGGAAACACCTGGGAGCTCTTCAAAGTACACGGCGACGCCATCATCCTGGGCGTGTGGTCCGTCACTGGCTGCGTGAAGGCCCTGGTCTTTGACATGCCCCTCGTGTCTGCGGTCTTCATGGGCGTGCTCACCGCCGTTGGGGGTGGCATGATCCGGGATGTTGTGACCGGCCAGATCCCTAGCATATTTGGGGGTGGTACCCTCTACGCCGTGCCCGCCACCATCAGCGCCGGCGCCATGACGTTATTCTATGTCACCGGGCACCAAGCCCTGGGCATGATCGTCTCCCCAATAATAGGCGGTGGCCTGGTCATTCTCGCCTACTGGAAGGGCTGGGTCCTCTTCCGCAGCAGTGAGTGGGCGCCCGTGAATATGACCGCGGTGCAGCTTCGGGAACTCGCAAAACGCTCCGAACGGCAGGGGTGGAATATGGCGCGGCGGATAAAAAAGAAAATCGAGGGAGAGTTTTAACGAAGATTCCTTCCCGCAGGTCGGTAGCATATATCTCGTGACCAATGCGCTTTCCTCCCTCCTTGACCATCATCTTTCCGCCTGGCCGGTGCCAAACGCTGCCGGCGCGGCGCTCACTGGCGACACTACGGTGGCAACCGCCGGCGACCAAAATAAGATTTTCGAACTGGCGTCCGTGACGAAACTGCTGTCAGCTTATAGCTTCATGGTGGCAGTAGAGGAAGGGGTGTTCGACCTCGACACGGTCATCACGGAACAAGGCGCCACGGTCAGGCACCTGCTCTCCCACGCCGGCGGGGTGGGGTTTAGGGAAGAAGACCCAAGAAAACCTGTGGGCATGCGCCGCATCTACTCCTCCTATGGCTTCGAACTTCTGGGCGATAGGTTGGTGTCGGAGACCCAAATGGGGCTCGGCGAATACTTCACCGCGGCAGTGTTTGAACCGCTGGGAATGGCGGACACCACGCTATGGGGATCGCCAGGGCATGAGGCGCGCTCCACCGTGGCTGACCTTCGTAGGTTCGTGGCCGAAATCATGGCCCCCACCCTGCTCGACCCTGCCACTGTTTCGGAAATGTGGACACCCCAATACCCGGAACTCAACGGCATTGTTCCCGGCTACGGTATGTTTAAGCCCTGCCCATGGGGGTTGGGCTTCGAAATCAAAGGGGCAAAGACCCCGCACTGGACCGGTACTAAACTACCAAGCGACACGGTGGGGCATTTCGGCCAATCAGGCACATTCGTGTGGGTGCACCCAACCACGCGCCGGGGGGCGATCGTTTTGACCGATCGGGCGTTTGGGGAGTGGGCGAAGCCGGTCTGGACGCGGCTCAATGATGAGCTATGGCAGGCATTGGCGACAGAGCCACCCACCAAATTTTAGTAATTGGCGATAGGTCAAAATATTTTTTATAGGGATGATACTGGTAAGAGCGGCTGAATTTTTGATAAAAATGACTGGTAAAAGGTTGTCCTAAACTTCTGGTTTAACGTTATAAGACCTGGTTAAAGTGCAAGTTTAGAGTTGCTGATGGTGGTAAAGTTGTAGTTGAATCGTAAGTAAATCAAAGTGACAGATGTTCATATTGATACTGTTTCGTATTGGTGTTAAGGCTAGGCCGTTGGGGAAGACGATCCTCGTCTTAGCGGGAGTACCCCATGACTCCCGCTTTCACCATCAGTAGAGAAACGGTTACTTACAGTGGAAAAAGAAGTGCAGCGCATTGCTGTCCTACACGTGAACGGTATGCCCCGCGCCTACCGCCCCCGAGTAGAACAAGCAATGCTCGACGTGATCACCTCCGAACCCATGTCAGCAGCACCCGGCGCGGACGTTTTGGACGCGACGTGGTGCACCAGGTGGCAGCGCTCCGGCGTTACTGCTGGTGCCGTCGATTGCCGTCAGGTGCTTAGCGGCACTGATGAAGAACTAGATATATTTTCCGGGGTCATGAGCCTCATGGCCGGGGAGCATGGTTTCCAAGCCTATGTGGAGCTTGTCGGTTAGTTCGTAGACTGCTCACAAAAGCGGAGCACGTCTGCGAAGGTGCGCATAGCGAGATAGGCTTCGGCGTCGGTTTTCACGCCGAAGGTTTGTTCGCAGCGTATTGCTAATTCAATAAGATCAAGGGATTGGAACCCTAGGTCGTCGATAAGCAGCGAATTATCGGCGATGTCCTCGGTGGTGACTCCGGTAATAGGTGCCATGAGGGTGCGGAGTTTAGTGGCGGTAGTGGCTTCGGCGCTGGTTGAAGCTGCGGCGGTGTCGGTGTGGAGCGCGGCGAGTTGTTCTTGTAAGGAAGTCATAGTTTGACCTTAATAGAGACGGTTACGGGAATGCAGATAGGAATCAGATAGGGTAGGGCAAAAGGGTAGTCTGGGACCCATGGTGTTTGCTCTTGTGACCAAGAAATTTCGGGCCTGGAGAATTGCTCGCAATACGCGAGGCCAGGAATTTAAACCTCCCCAATTCAGTCAGGGGCATCGGGTAGGAAAGTTACGCTACTACACCGAGGGTGATGAGAATTCGCAGATTACCCTGGTTTTTGTGCACGGTTACACGTTGGCCGCGCAGGCGTGGCACGTGCAGGTGGCGGCGTTTGCGGACCAGGTGCGGTGTATAGCCATGGATTTGCGGGGGCACGGCAAGTCGGATCCCGTCCCGGCGTCGGAATGTAATATTTCCGATGCGGCGGATGATGTGATGGCGGTGCTGGATGATGCTGGGGTCACAACCCCGATTATTTTGGTGGGTCATTCGTTAGGCAGCATGGTGGTGCTTAATTTTTTGCGCCGCTACCCGCAGTTTCGGCTGCGGTGTCGAGGCGTGGTGCTGGTGTCGGCGTCGGCGCAACCGTTCGCTTCGGAAGGCATGACGCAATTGTTGAAACTGCCGATCGTGAATTCGCTCCGGCATGTTGCCGAGGAAAACCCCGAGGACACGCAGGTGTTACGGGCGACGGTCACGAATGTGGTGGCGCCAATGGTGACTGCTGCGGCGGCATTGGCTCACGAGGAAGACATGCGGAAACTGCATATCAAGCTTATCGACGACACCCCGTTGGCGACGATCATCGGTTTCCTGGATGATTTGCAGGAGGAAGACGAAACCGAGTCTTTGGCCCAGCTGTCTAGAATACCGGGGGCCGTGTTGGTGGGCGCCAATGACATGTTCACACCGGTGGCCAGCTCGGAATATATTGTGCAGCATTGGCCGGCGGCCCGGCTGACGGTGGTGCCGTCGGCGGG
>CAJZGD010000077.1 GCA_915275065.1 uncultured Corynebacterium sp.
CCCAGCCCCCGCGCCCTGGCGCGACAGCGGCAACAGCAAATCGCCCAGGCCGAGGCTATGAAAGTGCAGGCCATGCAGCTCGCTAACGCCCAACAAATGGCGCAACAACGAGCCCTCCGGCAACAACGACAAGCAGAAATCACCGACGCCGCCCTAGACGTCGCTAACCAATACATTCAACAGCTCCGTAACCGTCGTCGCCGCTCATAACCTGCCGGTGATGTGGTGTGTGGTCCGGCAGCCGGGAGCCCACCACTAAAATTGATAGGTATGAACGCGCAGGCAAACCAACCCTATACACAAAATCCCGTTTCTAAGTTGGCTAGCTGGGATTATGCCATTGGGAACATTGAACGGCGGCAGGCGAAAACTGCGCTGGATCAGCATTATGCGGCTGGCGGACTGCACCCCATGGAATATGACACCCGGATGATCGCCATCATGGGGGCAACCATGTGGTCTCACCTGGTGGCGATCTTCGCCGACCTACCCGCGCCAGGCCCCGCCTACGACGGCAAGCAATTACTCAAGGCATGCCAGACGGCACAAAAAGCAGAAGATCCAAGCCCGTCAGCGATGGCAGTATCTATTACAATATTTAGCTTTATTTTCTTCAGCCTTATGCTCGTTCCTGGCGCCCTAGAAAGCATGCTTGTCATGCCAGTCTTAATATTCGCGCTATGTATTGTGATATCTATGGCTTCTTCAAATAAATACCAACGTGTATACCAAGATTTCAGCAGCCAGCTGAACCTCCAGCAGCGTGCCCTTTTAGATGAGGCAAGCCAGGAATACGTAAAATACTGCCACTGGAGCCAACAACAAGGACAATATCAGCAGCAGATTCAAAACATGTTGAACAACATAAACAAACAATACTAGTGCCGCCCACGCTAATAACTTCACTATTATTAGTGGTATGACATCACCTGTGCCCCCAATCAACCCAGGTAACCGGGATTACCGCATTGGTGACGCCGAGCGCCAAGAAGCAATGGACGTTCTAGGGAAGCACTTCACTGCTGGCCGGCTTGACATCACCGAATACGACAATCGGCTCGCCAGTATCACCAACGCCGTCATGCAATCCGACCTGGCACCAATCTTCGCGGACCTCCCCCCACTAGTTTCGCCCTCCCCCACTCCCCCGCCATCGGTAGGACCAGCCGCAGCGACAAATGCTCTCCTCTACCCCCCTAACGCCGGCTACGAACCAGAAAACCGTACCAAAGTCTTATACCGGTTCCTCATGTTACTGCCACTGTTTACGCTGGCCAGTGCAGCATTCATCCCATTCCTGTACATGTTGGGCTTTATGCTACTCCCGCTGATTCTCGTTGCCGTGGTCATTGTCGGGATGAAATATTTGGGGCAGCCCACGGAACCACCGCAGCAAGTGATCAACCCCCAACAGCTAACCGCCCAGCAATATCAGCAGATCCAAATCACCCAACAACAGGTGACCGTGGACCCATACAATCAACAGCTGCACCACAACGTTACCCGGTGGCGGTATAACAGCAACTGACGCTACCCGTAGCATCACCTACCAGACCATGGGCATGTCACATGTGGGGGCGACCATAAGTTTCATAGCCGCACCTGCCCATGTCTGTGTGCGCACTGGGGCAAAAAGTGGCAAAATTTAACGAATGAATAACAAGAAACCCCACAACACCCCAACTGAAGCCCCAGCCGAAACCCGCACACCGCCCCGCCATCCCCGGCGCCGGCGAGTCTTCGACCAGTCGGAGAAAATGAAAAACGTGCTCTACGAAATCCGGGGGCCGGTGGCTGAAGAAGCAGAAAGATTAGAGCTCGACGGGCATCGCATTCTCAAGCTCAACACCGGCAATCCCGCCGTTTTCGGGTTTGAGGCCCCCGACGTGATCGTGCAAGACATGATCGCTGCCCTCCCATTTTCGCAAGGGTATTCGACTTCTAAAGGCATTATTCCCGCCCGTCGCGCCGTGGTGACCCGCTACGAGGTGATACCCGGGTTCCCGAAATTCAGCATTAACGACGTCTACCTTGGGAACGGGGTGTCCGAGCTCATCACCATGGTCACCCAAGCTTTGCTTAACGACGGCGACGAGGTGCTTATCCCCGCCCCTGACTACCCATTATGGACCGCAGCCGTGTCCCTGGCCGGCGGGAAACCCGTCCACTACATTTGTGACGAGGCTGCTGATTGGAACCCCGACATAGCGGACATGCGGGCTAAAATCACCGAACGCACCAAGGCCATTGTGGTGATTAACCCTAATAACCCTACTGGCGCAGTGTACTCACCGGAGATGCTCAAACAGATTGTCGAAATGGCCCGGGAACATGGGTTGCTTATTCTGGCCGATGAGATCTACGACCGCATTCTTTACGATGATGCCACCCACACATCCATTGCCTCCCTCGCCCCCGACCTGTTGTGTATCACTTTCAATGGGCTTTCGAAAACCTATCGGGTAGCCGGCTACCGCGCCGGGTGGATGGTATTGACCGGCCCGAAGGCCCACGCCCGGGGTTTTATTGAGGGATTGGATTTATTGGCAAGCACCCGTTTGTGCGCCAATGTGCCGGCGCAGCATGCAATTCAGGTAGCCTTGGGGGGTCGGCAGTCGATTTATGATTTGACTTCCGCCCATGGCCGGCTGACGAGGCAACGTGATGTGACATGGGAAAAACTCAATGAGATTCCGGGTGTGAGCTGCGTAAAGCCTAAGGGGGCGTTGTATGCTTTCCCTAAGTTGGACCTCGAATATTACGATATCCACGATGATTCCCAATTGATGCTGGACCTCTTGCGTGCCGAGAAAATTTTGTTGGTTCATGGGACTGGTTTCAATTGGCCACAGCCCGACCATTTCCGGGTGGTGACCCTGCCATGGGCCAATGAATTAGCGGAAGCTATTGATCGCCTGGGAAATTTCCTGTCCAGCTACAAGCAGTAGGAGTGATCCGATGGGTAGGCATAACCACCAATTAGAATCAGAGAACGAACCAGAGTCGCCAGCAGAGATTCGGCGGAATCGGCAACCAAAACGCATCACACCCGCTGCGCAACAGCCGGCGAAGGGGGCGAAGTCCGCGAAAGCGAAACCGGCTGTGCGCCCGACCAAGGCGTCGCAGTCATCCTCATCGCAGCCGGCGGGTGCTGGTCGCCCGACTAAGCGAACGGTTCGGAAAGTGGCCCAGCAGCCAGGTGAGGCTGCTCCCGCCGCCCCGAAGGGGCCACGGGTTCGGAAGCCACGGCCAACGAAGGGAACAAAGCCTACCCAGCCCACCCCCGCTACCCCCGCGGCTTCAGAGAAGCCAGCAAAACCTGCGAAGCCAACCAAACCAGCCAAGCCGGCGAAGCAGCCCAGGGTACCCAGGTCACAGCGGAAACCAAAGGCCGAAAGCCCAGCTGTAGACGTCGATAAGCAAAGCAAGCCAAAGACCCGGACCTGGACGTTTACGCGCATCCTGCTGGTCGTGTTTATTGCGGCCTGGGTCGGCGGCACCATTTTCGGTGTGTACGCCATGTGGCCGGGCGATAAAAAACCCAATATTTCGCCGAATTTTTACACCTCATTCAGTATGAGTCATGCTCAGGTTGAGGGCACCGTATTATTCACCCAACCGGGGTCGTGTACCTCGTCGGAAGTCGGCCGGGTGTTCGATACTTCGCCGCGGGAGTCGCCCGGGTCGGACAGTAACTGCCAGTGGTATATCACCCAAATCGACTCGGGTACCAACAAGGGGCAACGCACCCTATTGATTAATTCGCACAACCCCGGCGAACCCGAGCTGCACAAGAATGACCGGATTCTCCTCATCGAGGACAAGACGGCCGACGGGGCCATGTCGTATGGGTTTAGCGACTTCCAACGCACCTACCCGCTGCTGCTGTGGGGTCTCATTATCGCGGCGGCAATCGCCGGGTTTGCGCTGATCCGCGGCGTGCGGGCCCTCCTGGGGTTAGGCATCACCCTGGTTGTGGTGGTGCTGTTTACCGTCCGAATATTGCTGTTGGGCGCCTCCCCAATTTCGGCGGCGGTCGTCAGTGGGGCCGCAATCCTCCTGCTGGTGGTGTTTATGGTGCACGGATTCAATTGGAAATCCGCGTCGGCACTCGGCGGCACCCTCATAGCACTCGTCATTGCCGCCTGGCTGGCCACCATCGCCATCGACAATAATGAGCTTCGCGGCCTCGGTAATAGCGATAACCTGTCCATCATTGTGAACCTTCCCGACGTGTCCGTGAAGGGCCTCATGCTCTGCGGGTTCATCATTGGTGCCCTGGGCGTACTCAACGACGTCGCTATCTCCCAGGCCTCCACCATCAACGAGCTGGCCGACCTAGACCCGCAGGCGTCACCGGCCCGCCTATTCCTAGGAGCCATGAAGGTAGGCCGCGACCATATTGCCTCCATGGTGTACACCCTGGTGCTCACCTACACGGGCGCTTCCTTGCCGCTCCTGCTGCTGCTGTCGGTGTCGGAGCGGCCGCTGGTGCAAATCCTCACCAGCGACGTCATGGCCACCGAGATGCTGCGTTCCGGGATCGGTGCGCTCGCCCTCACACTAACCGTGCCCATCACCACGGTGATCGCCGCCTACACGGTGCCAAACACCAGCAACAAGACCGACACCACCACCGATGAGGGTGCCGATTCAGATGCCGCCGAGGATCCCACCCCGACGACCGCATAATCCCACGGTGGGGGCGTCGACAAGCCCGCAAGAAAGGCCAAAGGCCTGCCACTTTCCTCGGCGGCAGGCCTTTTTGCTTGCTTGTTTCTTTTTGTCCGGGACGCGTCGCGCCCGACTGCGTAATTGCAGATGTGCTTCCAGTCGTTCTGGGCTCATTTTCCACATCCGCCGGTCAGCATTGCGCTGTGCCAAGGTGCACCTCCTTACGTTTCTCACTGGTGCACCAATACTGTACCACGCGACTTTAGTGGAACAGGGACACTTCCTTGCCCCTGCCACGCAGGATCCCCACCCCGCCCACGGCGCCGATGCTTGCCACTATTGCGGCAACCATGGCCCACGTCCACAATTGGCCGGGGGTGGAATTGCTGCGCACCATAAACCTTGGTGACGTTTTTGACTGGGACTCCTCGGCCACAACCTCTTGCCGCTTCGCATCCGTGGCCGCCTGACCGGTGAGGTTATCCACAAACTTGGGCACCGACAAGGGCGTGCCCGACACCGCCAACCCAATAGTGAACTTCAACGGTTGCGTGTTTGCCGTGGCCTGCGGGCGATAATACCGAAGCGCCACCCACTGCTCCCCAGACAGGAACTCGCCCACGCCACTGCCTTGTTCTTTCTCCAAATTCGGCCACTGGATCGGGTTAGTGCTGGTCTCGATCCCCACGGCCTGCTTGGACGACACCGACACATTATCGTACGGCACGTTATCGGTCGTGCCCGTGGTCATGACCGGGTTAAACGTGGGACCCACCACCCGCCACTCCAGCGAAATAGGCTGACTGGTGTCCGCATTCCGCTCCAGCTCGATGGGCGACGCATTCACATCCATGTGCAGCCGCTGTCCCTCCGACACCAAAACCTTGAACCATTGCAGCTTATTGGGCTCCAGCGTGCCGGAATAGTTGCCGGACCCTATTAATTTTGCATTCTTGCGCTCATCCGCCATGGTCAACGGCACCGCGGGACTATCATCCGTGGTCAATGTCGAGCTTGTCGACGCCGCAGCCGTCGGCTCCTCCGACGTCCGGGGAACCTTCCACAACATGAACTCGAATGGAAGCTCCATGGATGGCTCAATGGCACCCCGGCGCTCTAGCGACACTTTAAATTTGCCCGGCTTACATTCCTGGTCCTGACCACCCACTCTGGGGGAACTAATATATCCCGTAAATGGGGCGGCGAAATTCGTGTTATCTTCCTGATCGGTGCTCTTCTGGGCCACACAGTTATGACCCTCCTGGTCGATAATGAATGGGATGATTTGCAGGGCCGAATCCACCCGCTGAATCCCCTGCTTGGGCGGCACAATATAGCTGAAGGCCAGCCGCTCATCCTCCTTCAATTCCACATCCCAGTGGAGCAGGCTGCGGGGCGTGGCGGTGTCGGTGAATTTATCCTGAAACAGTTTGGGGTACAGTTTGCCGTCGATCGCACCACCTGGAACTATCAATGGGGCTTTCTGCGGGTCGGTGGCACCATTTGCCGACTCTTTCGCCTCCTGAAAATCATCGGTTTTCGCAGATACCTTCGAAGGATCAGCCGTCGCCGGAGCTGCCGACTCCTGGGATGGTTGGCTGCTCGCACTCGCGCCCGCGGTACTGGTAGCGGCGCTACCCGTGCCCATGGTACCAGTGGCGCCGGTAGCGCCCGTGCCGGCACCGGCGCCATCTGCTGGGGTGCCGGCCGAATTCCCCCCACCAGGCGTAGCAACGGTGGAGCCGGTGGTGTTTGCTTGCTGCGCGTGACCAGGCTGAGGTGCTAATCCCAACGCCATGATGGCGCATAATGCGGCGGTGGTCACGACCGCAGCTGGTCGACGTGTACCGGTTCTCAATCCACTGTTGCGCATGTATGTAAGCCTAAACAGGAAACCGTGAGACGTTAAGCCGGTTCACTATTCCACATCAGCAAATCTAGCCCCAATATAAAATTTTCCCCAGATTTTACTAAACTCAACTAGGTACAAATACCAGCCTTTATGAGATTTCATACGCCGAAAGGTGCATTTTTACCCCGATTTTGCCGGTAATTCCTGAGTGTTACCAAGCGATAAACTCAGCAATAAAAATGCTCCTTTTCTACACCCCTATCACCCCCACGGGAGGGCGTCGATAAGCAAGTCAGCGAAAATTCAGATAGGCGCGCGACGGCGTGGGACCCCGCTGGCCCTGATACTTCGAGCCCAGCACACCGGAACCATACGGGACCTCGGCGGGGCTCGTCATTTTAAACAGCGCCAACTGGCCGACCTTCATGCCCGGCCACAACGTAATGGGCAGATTGGCCACGTTCGACAACTCCAAGGTGATGCAGCCGGAAAAGCCCGGGTCCACAAACCCTGCGGTCGAATGCGTGAGCAACCCCAGCCGGCCCAGGGAACTCTTACCCTCTAGGCGGCCGGCCATGTGCGCGGGCAACACAAACCGCTCCAACGTAGACCCCAGCACAAACTCGCCCGGGTGCAACACAAACGGCTCATCCTCGGCAACCTCGACCATGCTGGTCAGATCATCCTGCTGCTGTTTCGGATCAATATGGGTGTATTTGGAATTATTGAAAACCCGAAAATACCGATCCATGCGCACATCCACACTGGAGGGCTGGACCAGTTCCGGGTCGAAGGGGTCGATGATTAAATCGCCGGCATCGATTGCTGCATGTATGTCACGGTCGGAATAAAGCACCTTTTTAGTGTAACCCGGCATAGGATTCCAACACATCAACGAAAAGGGTCAGCGATGAAGCATTGTGGCATCAGGATGCTAGCAGTAACCGGGGGCATCGAAACCTAGGCAATAGCCTGGTTCCGACCTGCGGTTACCCATTTTTCTCCTCTAAATTGCCCCCACAGGATTTTTTAGTGCTAAACTATACTTCGTTGTGAACCGGTCAGCCTGTTGGCCCAGGTTTTAAGTAGCAACCATTATTGCCGATGTAGTTCAATGGTAGAACTCCTGCTTCCCAAGCAGGCGGCGCGGGTTCGATTCCCGTCATCGGCTCTTTAATAGAAACCCCATGCGATTTGCATGGGGTTTTTCACGCCATTGCGTTGGCGCATCAAACACAGTTAGTGTTCTGGTAGGAGCACATATTTACCATAGCCCGCACCTGACTCCATGAGGGTATGCGCCTGGGCTGCTTCCTTCAGGGGGAGCACTTTGTGCGGCGTCACATCAATGGCATGGTCCTCAATAATCGTGATGGCTTCTTGCAGCAGGTCGGCGGTTGCATCACCGGAATGGTATCCAGTCAAATACCCACCACAAGTGTCAATAATCGGGTCGAAGTTTTCGAGCGTCCACTGCCCGCCAAGCAAACCGGTATTACACACAATTCCACCCCGCTTCAGCACCGCAAATGAGTGCCGAATCGCAGATGGGCCAATCAGGTCCAGAATGGAGTCAAATTTTTCATCGGACTGAATAGCGTTCTGCGGATCCTCCAGGATAACCTCGTCACATCCAAGGGCTTTCAAAGTGTCAAACTTGGATTCGTTACGGGTTGTTCCGACAATCACGGCATTTGGGTAAAGAGCCCGAACCAGCTGGATTGTTGCTACCCCCACCCCTGAGGTTGCTGCCCGCACCAGCAATCGGCTGTCCGCCCGAAGCTGCAACTGTTTCATCGAACCCAGGGCAGTCACAAAAGTTTCCGGCACCGCACCGAATTCTTCCCAGGTGAAAGAGGTGTGGATGGGCCAAATCCGATCATTTGGCAGGAGAATGTATTCGACATATCCCCCATCGAATTCTCGGCCCATGCCGCCCATGAGGGCCGCTACTTTCTGCCCCGGCACCAAGGTGGGACTAGTACTGTCTGCCACGACTCCCACGCATTCAATTCCTAATATTCGCGGGAAAGTAACGGTGGGAGAAAGCCCCTGACGTGTGAATATTTCCGACCGGTTAACGCCTACCGCCTGCACTTTCACCACCGACCATCCTGGTCGGGTACCAGGTATGGGGATTTCTTCGTAGCGCAACACCTCGGGTGGTCCGGGTTGGTGCACAACAATTGCTTTCATGAGCGGTCCTTCCAGGGACGGTTATGGGTCCAGGCTTGAAGCCGGGCAAAAATGAGGTCGAAGAAGAATGTGATGAGGATAACGAGCAGTGAGCCACACAGCATGAGGGGATAGTCGCGGGTTTTCAGGCCAGCGAAAATATATCGTCCTAATCCAAAATCTGATGTGTAGGCGACAAAGGTCGCGGTTGAGCTTGCCAGGAGGGCAGCCTGCCGGAAGCCCCCCACAATCAGCGGCAGTGCCAAGGGGATTTCTATCTTCCGTACCTGCTGCCACCAACTATGGCCGGTGGCACGAGCACTCTCTATGATCCTGGCGTCGATAGCCATTATTCCCGAATAAGCTCCTATGAACAGTGAGGGGAACACCAATACGATGAGCGCGAGGGTAGGTGCCAGCACCCCAACACCTAACCAGAGCCCAAAAAGGATCAAAAGCCCCAGGGATGGTAGCGCACGGGCACTGTTCATGAGGATGCTTGCGATCACTTCCCCTGGTCGCACATGGGCACACCAGATTCCGAGGGGAATGGCCAAGACCGAACCGATGATGAGTACCACGAGTGTTAATACAATGTGCTGCTCACTGCGCATAATAAACCCGGAGTCGCCGCCCCAGCGTTGTGGGTCCATAAGAATCGACAGGGCATCCGCAATCATTGAGGCAGCCTTTCCGCCCAGGGGGTCAGTAGCTTTGTGGCAAACCGGAGGATGGCGTCACAGAGTAAAGCCATAGCCACAATTGCTATGATCCCGGTGACAACTTCGACGGTCAGTGAACGTTGGAAACCATCTGTGAGTAGTGTCCCCAAAGACGACACCCCTACCAATGCCCCAATCGACGCCAGTGAAACTGTTGACATTGTTGCGACCCGCAGCCCAGCCATGAGGACTGGTAAGGCTAGCACGCATCGAACCCCAAACGTAATACGCCACGGCCCATAACCTAAGGTTTCTGCCGACTGAAGATGAGTGTTATCCACCGAGGCAAATGCGTCGATACTGGTTCGGACGAGCAATGCCACAGCATAAAGACCTAATGCCACCATGACGGTTACCGGCGAAGTAATGGAAACCCCCAGAAAGATCGGGGTTATCACTAGCAACGGTAGTGAGGGAATGGTGTAGAGCAGCTGACAGGCTCCCCCGATTATTTCCTGCACTCGTGGATATTGGGCACCCAGCGCCCCGACGAGCACCGCACAGATGAATGCAATGATCAGAGGGGGGACAATCAGCACAGTATGGTTCAAAAATAATTGGCCAATAAAGCTGGAATTTTGCATGACCCAATTCATTTAATCCACCTTCAAGGGCCTGGTAGCTTGAATGAACTTTTCGACGAACGGGGTTGCCGGGTGAGTCAGAATCTCACGAGGTGTTGCGTGTTGCTCGATATGGGCACGAACGCTAAGAACAGCAACAGTATCCCCCAAGAAACAAGCCTCGCTAAAGTCATGGGTGACCAGAATAATTGTTTTATGAAAGTCCCGTTGCAACTGGGCCACCATTTCTTGCAGCCCATGCCGAACGATGGGATCTACCGCAGCAAACGGCTCGTCCATGAGGATCAAATTTGCCTCATACGCAAGCACTCTAGCAAGCGAAACGCGCGAGCTCATA
>CAJZGD010000078.1 GCA_915275065.1 uncultured Corynebacterium sp.
CGTCGGTGCCGTCCGGGGCGTCGGCGAGGGGCTCGGTCTTGCCGATGACGTTGATGACGTCAAAACGGAAACCATGGATTCCTTTGGCCCGCCAGAAGTTTACGATTTTTACCATTTCGTCGCGCACTTCTGGGTTACGCCAATTCAGATCAGCCTGGGTGGGGTCGTAAAGGTGAAGATAGTAGTTGCCGGTGTCACCAAAAGGCGCCCAGGCGGGACCACCGAATTTTGATTCCCAGTTTGTAGGCAGGCCACCGTCTGCGGCGGGCGGCCGAATGATATAGAAGTCTTGGTATTTTTTGTCACCGGCGAGGGCCTTTTGGAACCATTCGTGTTCGGTCGATGTGTGGTTGAGTACCATGTCGAGCATCACACCGATCCCGTTATCCGCAAGCGTGCGCACGAGTTCATCGAAGTCATCCATGGTGCCGATGGCAGGATCAATGTCGTAGTAGTCGGCAACATCATAGCCACCGTCACGTTGCGGGGAGACGAAAAATGGATTGAACCAGATCATGTCGATCCCGAGGGAAGCTATATAGGGGATTTTTTCGATGACGCCCCGGAGGTCCCCTATGCCACTTCCGGTCGTGTCCCGGAATGATTTCGGATAAATCTGGTAGATAGCATATTCACGAAAACCCACTTTTGTGGGGGGCTTCCCCATAATTTTCTCCTTACCAAGAAGTAAATGATAAACATGACGATCGACAAATATTTATCATTTTGAGATATATTTCACAATATTTATTGGATAGTGGCCCTTACTATACACCCCCTTATTAAGAGTGCAGCCCCCTTTATAATATTTGTAAGTTAAATGTTATATAAAAGTCTTATATTGGCGTCTATTGCCAAATACACATAACTGACCGCCCCCGGTTGGGGCTATTCGACGGTATTGCTATGCAGGGGCGCAATGGGGCCAGGGGCCTACCAGGCCAACCCTCCGGTACCCTTCCTGCACCCTTCGCAAAATCTAGTCAAACCCGAACGCCCCACCCCAGCAAGCCGTCAATCATGCAACCGCCAGTTTGTATTACCAGCACGTCTAGGTCCACAGACCGAATTTGACGCACGTTGCACGCAACCACCCCCCACGAACTCTATGGAACCTGTGCTTGGCAAAATCTACGACACAATAACCAACATTTCCCACCGGAAAGATATGACAATATGTGTACCCCCGAAAAACCCTGAGCTGGTTTGAAGTACCATGGTAGCCATGGCATTTTTACTGAAACTCATCGCTATCGTCCTACTTTTAGTGGCACTCTTCGCGTTTTACCAATCATGGAAAGCTAAAAAATCTGGCACAAACGAGGGTGACAGACAACGCAACGATCCCCTCGCTTTTGCCGCCGGTGTATCCGGGGAAAATGACTTCAATCCAAAAGTTATAGGCCCCGGCGCAATCCTTAGCCGCGGCGGCATTGACTATGTAGTGCGGGGCACGGTCACACTCAGCCAGGGACCATTCGTATGGCACGAACACATGATCGACGGTGGTTCCGGTAGCCTATGGCTCAGCGTCGAAGTCGATGAGGGACAATTAGAACTCGTACTCTGGAATCCCCGGAAGGATCTTAATCTTGAACCACAGGCCATCATCGAAGTTGATGGAGTAACCTACCGGGAGATCGAACGCGGCGGCGCCCGCTACACCACCGAAGGCACCACCGGCCTGCCCGCCGCCGGCGACATGAGCTATGTGGACTACGAAGGCCCCAATGGAATGCGGTTAGGCCTGGAAAAATACGGACCAACCACCCCATGGGAAGCTACCATGGGCCAGGTTGTTACCCCGGGCGAGTTTAATGTCTTCCCAGCCCCGCCCGCCCAGTAACAGAATTTTACGTTCATGATCGAATTCACGATTCCCGCAAAAGACGTATCTGCCAATGCGCTGGGATTCTGCTTAGGCGGCCCAGAACCGGAAGACCAACTTGCCGATACCGTTTTCATACCAGCACACCAGCCTGATGACGGCCAGCAGCTTTGTCTTCGTCTGTGCATTATAGGGGCCTCACATGTTGCGGAGCTTCTCGATAGAGACAACACCGTGGTGTTTCGGGAAGAAGTTTCGTGTGCCGCCCAACAGCATGGTGGAGAACCATTACGTGATACCCAGGAACGGGCCCTGACGCATTCGCACGGCAATTATCGTTTCCATGCCGAATATTTGTGCTACTCCCCGGAAGGCTTCGCTACCGCCGCGGCAGATCTCTGCGCGGTCTTTGATGACGATTGGCTCGTAGGAACCTTTCCAGGGGAGGGAAAATACCACATCACAGCATTATTTGGCATGCCCCAGCATGATGGATGGCTCTGGGACACCTATCACTTCTACCCCAATGACTATACGGTGGTACACACCACATCAACGTTTCAGCCGCCATCACAACGTGCAACCACAAGCTGAAAAAGCGGAATTTTAATGGATCGAAGGGACTGTAAGGACAGAAGACATGGAAAGCAGCAAGTGGCTGAAGATCGCTATCGCCTGCCTGATTGGTGGGGTGCTCACGCTTCTTCTGGGGTACGCTATATCGACCGATAACACCGACATCAGCAAATATATTGCGAAAACATACAAAAAAGCTGATTCATCAGGTTTCGCCTCAGACCAGGCTGTGTACTCCTGCTCTGGCGAACCCAAAAAAGTAGCAAACGATATTGTGACCAAAGGCCCACGGCGACCAGATGCGCAAAAGGAAGACTCCAAAACCAACACCGTCTACCTGCGCTACCCCAAGAACCTGGTGCAGGTGCTCACAAAAAATAATCAGTGCCTGATCGTGGTGGAGAGCCATAAACGACTCAATAATGGCACCTATGTGTTCATGGGTCCAGGCTTCGGGCCATCATCACCTGGATCATCGTCGGGTGGCCGATCCGGTTCCGGCAGCGGTGGCGGAGGTGGCGGCTCCGGCAGTGGTGTGAAATAAGCATGTGAAATAATTAATGGGATGAAGAACCAATGATTGATGGGAGTGATAACACATGCATCACATACTGCTAGCCACGCAGCCAACCGCACTACTCACAACGGTTCCTGCGCCAGAACAACCGCTAGGACAGGGCATTCTCAGCACCCTCACCTATTTCGTCCTGTCCATGGCGATTTTCGGCATCGGCTTTGTTATCCAAGACCTGCTCACACCGGGCAAATTCCGCAAACAAGTCTTTGTGGATAATCTCCCCAATGCCTGCGTGCTGGCCGGATCGCAAGCCATAGCAATCGGTATCGTTCTTGCCACCGCCATATCAATCTCCCCAAACGACCTGGTGGAGGGGCTCATTGCCACCGCCGCCTATGGGGTCGTGGGATTAGTGCTGCAAACCATTTTCTTAGTGCTACTGGAATGGCTAAATCCGGAAAAATTCCGCTACGTGGTAGAAGACACCAAATTACGGCCGTCAGTGCTACTCAGCGGTGTCATTCTCATCGTTGTGGGAGTCATTAACGCTGCATGTCTACTGTAGAAATATCACCAGCAAAACGGTTTCTGCTGCTGGTGTCGGTATCAATCTGTGCCGCCGCCGGCTTGGTCTACGAGCTGGCACTGATTTCCCTATCCACCGTGCTCAACGGTGGCAGCATCGTCGAAACGTCCCTCATTGTGGCGGGGTTCGTTGCCGCCCTCGGCCTTGGTGCCCTCGCAGCAAAACCCCTGCTTCACCGGGCCGAAATTTCGTTCCTCATGATCGAACTGCTCCTGGGGCTCATCGGCGGCATGAGCGCAATGCTGCTCTACATCACATTCGTTATCATCGGGCAATCCCTCATCATTCTCACCCTATCGACCCTGGTGATTGGCATGTTCGTGGGTGCCGAACTGCCGCTACTCATGACGCTATTCCAACGCGGCCGGCTTGTCGACGCCGCAACCTCCGGTTCGGTGCTGGCCACCCTCAACGCCGCCGACTACCTGGGGGCCCTCCTAGGGGGCCTGGCCTGGCCATTCCTGCTCCTCCCCTACCTAGGGCTCATGCGGGGAACGCTGGCGGCTGGACTACTCAACCTCACCGCGGCCCTCGCAATCTCCATCATTGTGCTCCGCCACGACCTCAAGGTTCGACAATTTTATGTGATTATGACCGGTCTTCTTGCCGCAATAAGCGTGCTGGTGGTGCTGTTCATCCGCAGCGACGGCATTATCACCACCGCCCGGCAACGGCTCTACGAATACCCGATCGTGTTCACCGCACAAACCAACTACCAGGAAATCGTCGTCACGCAATGGGGTAAGGATCGACGCCTCTACCTCAATGGTGGCCTGCAATATTCCACCAGGGATGAGTACCGCTACACCGAATCACTCACCTATCCGACCCTCACAGACACCACCGAATCGGTGCTCATCATTGGGGGCGGTGATGGGCTGGCCGCCCGGGAATTACTGAAGGTACCGACAATTCACCAAATCACCCAGGTGGAATTGGACCCCGTCATGATTGAGACAGCCAACACGGTGCTATTGGCCGACAATCAGGGGGCACTCAAAGACCCAAAAGTCCATGTCGTCATTGATGATGCCTTCAGCTGGGTGCGCGCCGGGGGTGACGGGCAGCGCTATGACGCGATCATTGTGGACTTACCGGATCCCGACACGGAGATCGTGGGCAGGCTGTATACGGAGGAATTCTATGCGATGCTACTGAAGCAGCTCACGTCGCGGGGGATTATGACGGTGCAGTCCAGCAGCTCGTTTACCACACCGGATGTGTTTTCTCGAATTTATTCAACTCTGCAGGCTGCCGGGTGTCACACGGTAGTGCCCTATCATGTGCATGTTCCCACCTTTGGGGATTGGGGGTTTAATTCGTGTTTTGCGGATTCGCAGCCGTTCCAACTGCCCACCAACCTCCCAAAAGATGTGAAGTTTATCACCCCTGAGGTTCTAGCGTCAGCAACTATTTTTGGCCTAGATAATCAACCTCGAAAACTGGATCCGAACACATTAGACCATCAACGCATTGTAGACGATTTGCGTCGTGGTTATCGGGATGCTGGTGCGTAAAATTTGGGGGTAGCCTTTCGATTGTTTGTCCGAATTTCCTAGTGCTATCTAGCCCGAAAAACACCCCCTAAATAGGTAAGTTAGTGTGGCAGGGGTAATTGCGCTAAGTGACGCCTAAGCGCAAGAATATTAACGATTTACTCCCAAATTGTAGGTAAGACTTATCAAGGTTTTCCACTCTATCATTTCAACTTTGGAGGTTCGTCTTATGCCCCACTCCGATCAGATGCTTACATCAGTAAGCATCGGTCAGCGCTGCGTGCTTGCTGACATCAACACGGAAGAGCTAAATGACGCCACCCGCCGGCGCCTCGCCGAGCTGGGATTTAGGCCAGGTATCACGGTCACCGTTACCCAAAAAATTAACAGTGGCGGCCGGGTTGTCAAAATTGGTAGCACTCGCTATGCAATTGACGGCCCCACTGCGCGCCAACTCCATGTGAATCCGATCCCCGCCTGATTGGGCCGGATCATCGCTGCGTATCACGTCGTAAAGCTACAAAAGCTATAAGGACCATCATGACAACAACCCCTGCCCCTAAAGCAACAACATGCCATTGCGAATCGCATGGGCATGCCATGGCCCCCAAGGGCGCCCCCATTGTGGCACTCGTCGGCGCACCCAATGCCGGCAAATCCACGCTTTTCAACAGCCTCACCGGCGCAAAAGCCCGCATGGGCAACTGGCCAGGCACCAGCGTCGAGGTGAGCCGAGGTGCTTGGAAACAGTCCAAGGACGTTACCTATGACGTCATCGACTTCCCCGGCGCCTACTCGCTGGATCCTATGAGCCCGGACGAGGAGCTCACCCGTAATCTGGTTATTGACGCCGCCGAACAAGACCGCCCCGACCTGGTGATTATCGCCGTCGACGCCTCTAGCCTGTCGCGCAGCCTCTACATGGTGGCGCAATTGACGGAACAGGAAAATCGCCTGGTCGTAGTGATGACCAAGGCCGACGTTGCCGCCGCCAACGGCGAAGAGATCAATAGCGAAAAGCTATCAGAACAGTTGGGGATTCCCGTGGTGCCGGTGGACCCGCGGCACCGTTCGAATGTGGATAAAATCGCCGCTGTCGTCGCCGAAGAACTGCAAAAACCCAAGAAGCTCTATAGGGATGTGCCGGCGGATGCCAGCGAGTTCGACCTGGCCGACCGGCGATTCGAATGGGTGGAGGCGGCGGTCAACGCCAGCACCACGGTCAAGGAAACCGGGAAGACCACCCTCAACGAGAAAATAGACCGGTTCGCGCTCCACCCGATTATCGGCCCGATCATGTTCCTGGCCACCATGTGGTTGGTGTTCCAAATCACCACCACCGTGGCCAGCCCACTCCAGGACGCCCTGACGAACTTCTTCAATGGCCCGGTCACCGACTGGACCAATGCGTTGCTGACCGCTATTCATTTTGATCATCCGATTGTCACCGGCCTGCTCGTGGGTGGTCTCATCAACGGTGTAGGCATGGTGCTCTCGTTCGCCCCGCTCATGGCGCTCATGTTCCTGTGTCTCGCGGTCTTGGAGGATTCCGGCTATATGGCCCGGGCCGCCGTGGTGACCGACCGGGTGATGAAGTCCATTGGCTTGCCCGGTAAGGCATTCATCCCGCTCATCGTTGGTTTTGGCTGCAACGTTCCCGCGATCTCCGCAACCCGGGTGTTGGGCAAGCCAAAGCAGCGCCTGCTGACCGCACTGCTGATCCCGTTCACGTCATGCTCGGCCCGGTTAACGGTGTATGTGATGCTGGCAAACACGTTCTTCCCGGATAATGCCGGCACCGTGGTGTTTGCTATGTATCTGATCTCTATTGCCTTGGTGATCCTGGTGGGGCTGGCCATGCGGAATACCCTGTGGCGGCGCATGGGTGCGGAACCGTTGGTGATCGACCTGCCCACCTACCAGCTGCCGGGCGCCCGGTTGGCGCTCTCGGTGATGTGGATCCGCCTCAAGGGCTTCCTGCAAACCGCCGGCAATATCATTGTGGCCACGGTGGTTGTGGTGTTCGTTCTGCAGTCGACCCCACTGACCAGCGAATATGGGTTTGCCGATAAGGAGCTGCCGCCGCAGGAAAGCGCCTACGGCCGGATGTCCGAGGCTATTTCTCCGGTGTTTGCCCCGGCCGGGTTTGGTTCCTGGTCGATCAGCGGTACGCTGGTCACCGGTTTCGTGGCCAAGGAGGCTGTGATCTCCACATGGGCCCAAACCTACAGCTTGCAGGATCCGAGCGAAGAGGCCCCTGAGGCACAGGGTAAGTCCGACCTGGCGGAGGCCATCCGACAGGACTTTGACGATACCTCCGGTGGGCATGCCGTTGCCGCACTGTGGGCGTTCATGGTCTTCCTGCTGGCCTACACCCCGTGCGTGGCAACCCTGGCAGCCCAGCGCCGAGAGATCGGGGTCAAGTGGACGCTCATTGGTATTAGTATTCAGTTAAGCACTGCCTGGTTATTGGCAGTGGTGATTTTCAATGTGTTGAAGGTGTGGTTCTAATGCGTCCATTATCAGCGGTTGAACAGTCGGTTCGTAACGGGGCCACCACCACGATGGAGATTTCCCGGCAAACAGGTTTGTCCGCATCCACGGTGGATGCAGCACTCCAGCAGTTGCAGCGCATGGGCATGCTGAAAAGCAGCAAGGAAACCATCGCCTGTGACGAGTGCGCTATGTCGTGTGGCTCGGATCATTCCAGCAGCTGCGGTTCCGGGTTGGTGACATTAACGTTGCTGCCCCACCGCCCCGAATAGCACCCAATATGATTGCGGCCCCGGTTGGTTTCCTTATTCGACCGGGGCTTTTGCTTATTTTGGCCGCTTTACGACGCCTGCCTCAGGCGGGGATAAGTCATTATGGTGGCGGCCCAATCTACGATATTTTCACTCGTAAATTACCGATTATCTTCACGCGCCCATAATGCGCACTAATGCGGGGAAAATCACCGATAATAGCTGTGTTCCTTAAGGATTTACCCGGCTATTGCAGGGCGTTACCAGCCATTATCCGGTATCAGCATCCAATGATGGTATGGCATGACCATCCATCATAATCACCCCCGGAATACCCATGATAAAGAAACTCATTGATAAAAGCCGGAAATTCAGCCCTCATATAAAGGCTTCGTTCTAAGCTAGATAACCATGGATGTAATGGAATTAAACGGTGGCCGGTTTTACCTTCGACCCCTCCACGATGATGACCGTATTGATGACCGGCCAGCGCTCAAAAAGCTACGGGTAAACCCGGACGATTTCATCAGCATGGCCCGTATTTCTCTCGACCGCTACTGCTGGGCGATCTGCGAGCAGACCAGTGTGGAAATGGTGGCGTTGGGAGTCTATGACCATGCTCTTGGCGATATTGTCACCCACCCCATCGGCGATCCCAACCGGGTGTTACCTAATGATCCAGTGCTGCCGCCCAAGACCGTGCAGGATGCGGCCGATGATGGGTTAGAAATCATTTCCCGGTGGGTTGATTCATATTTCCCAGAAACAGTGGCCGCAGAAACTAACGACAGTTCTCCTTCCTCCCCCGCCAGCCACATCGATACCACTGCGGTTCGTGCCGCTACCTCGGTGGATAGCACGGATAACGCCGCCGATGTGACGGCATAAAATCACATGACGAAGCACAGAGGCACCATGAGTGCATCATGAGCCATGGCGTTCAACCATGGTGGTATGCCGGTGATTCTATGAGGGGATTTCGGTATCAAAAATCCGGCGTCGCATATCAGCGACTGTGTGTGGATGTGCTAGCCCGGGGCGGGAATCAAATCTATGTGCTAATTTTTCGACAATATCGACACACCATTGGGCGGCTTCTGCAACAGTGGGGTTCTCCAAATCCGTAGAGATGATCCATGGTAGTGATGACCCCGAAAATTTTAGCCGTAGCCGCCGGGATGGTCGCGGATAATGCCGTAATAATATTGCGGCAGCGGCAGCACCATCCATGAGAATTCTAGGGCTTTCCATCTCTAGCCAATAGGGTAATTGCGACACAAAAAACATCACACCAATGTGATACTGAAACTTATATCCGCGCATCCCCATCAGTGCATAATACATAAAATGCTGCGAATAAAATTCCGTCCCTATGCGGGAATGCAAGTCACGGCGCAGGGTTCTCCGATGCGCCCGCCGAGCTTTCTTGACTTCACCAGCGTAAATCCACGGCTCTAGCATGGATAAACACAGGTTTTCCGGCTGCGCACTGCAAAAATCTTCGGTTTGACTGAGTGCTTGTTCCCCGACGGACACGGCATCAAAGGTGTCCCCCATTGCATATAATGCCTTAATGTGGTGGATTGCGGAACAGCTGGGGCATTCGGAGAAACTGCCTTCTTCCCATGGCTCAGCCAGCCACAGGGAGAAAGCTTCCCGAGCGGCAGACTCATCACCAAGCTCCCGGAACACATAATAGGCACGCAAATAATATTCCTTCATGGAGCTAGCATGTGCGGACCAGAAATCCCGGAGCTCCGCCAATTCTCTATGCAGGACAGCAACTGGAGTATCGGGGTGGTCAAGAAGCGCGGTGAGATAATACTTATATTGTTTTCCCAGGTAAGGCGCCCAGTCGGCCTGTTGGTCCAGGTTGAGGGTTTCAAATATTATGCGGGCCTCTTGAAAAGATGTGGGGAGTTGACACAGTTCCCCACCATATGTGTAGGCATCACCCAGTTCCACCAGGGCGTCGAGCAATAACTCATCATCGTTCATGTACCGGGTTTTCCCAACGAGTTCTTCCCAGCTGAGAATTTGCTCTTTCCCATAATCGGCGCTGCGTGCCCTCATGAGGAGTTCAACAAAAGAAGTTTCCAGCTTGTCGGATTCATGGTCGTACGGGAACGACTCGGGGCTTTCCATAATGACCTTTCTCCCTTGCGAGGTACCCATACGCACAGATAGGCACGATACAAGTGATGATAAAAACCACCGGGAAATCTATGGGTGTCTACTATGATTCTGCTGCTGAACACAGCTTTATTGAGGTGATCTAACGCATAATATCACCCCGTTTCCCTACTATACTCATTCGGTTATCCATATGGGGTAGCTCATGTGCATACTTATCGACGCCTTACCAAACGCGATCGGAGCACTTCTGGCCCAACCTGGGCCAAACACAGCGGATGTTCTATTTTCCGCTCCCTGACACCCCCAAACAGACGCACACAAATAGGTTTCCCCGGTCAGGTGTCCCCAATTGGGTGGGCACCTGATACTTTCCCCGATTACCCCAGCCTGGTGACCTAAAAATGGGCACCCACGCTTGG
>CAJZGD010000079.1 GCA_915275065.1 uncultured Corynebacterium sp.
CGCCGCAGCCCTACTACCAGGTAGAACCTGAGATAGTGGGGCTTGATTTTATTTCTATGCACCATTATTCATGTCCAGGCTTTTGGGATGACATGTGCGATTTGCATGGTGGGGATGACTGGAGCGAAAATCAGTGTGACCACTTCAGATATCAATTAGTAATAATCAAGTTGAAATATTAAAAATAGCACATTTGTTCTATAAATTTGGTGGTGGGGTGCGGCTGAAATCGCTGAGAGGTGGTTTACACTGACATAAAAGAACTATTTTGTCGCGGAAGGGGTATTATGCGGCACATCGCTATTATCGGTATCGGTTCAGGAAATCCACAACATCTCACTGCTGAAGGGGTTGCTACATTACAACACGCTGACGTGGTTATAGCCATAGATAAAGGTGAGGAAAAACACGATCTATTAGAGTTACGCAAAGAAATACTCGCCACACATAGCCCAAACGTGCCGTTGGTGACCGTCCTTGATCCACCACGCGACCGGAAACCCGTCGACTACCAGGCCGAAGTGCAACGCTGGCATCAGGCCCGTGCGGAAGTCGTCGAGCACGCCATCGTAGAAAACACTCCCGAGGACGGCACCGCGGCCATACTGGTCTGGGGGGACCCATCGCTGTATGACTCGACACTCCGAGTCATCGAACGCTTTACGACGCCCGTAGATGTTGCCGTTATACCCGGCATTACCGCGGTCCAGGCGCTTACCGCCGCCCACCGCATCGTCTTAAACCGTGTTGGGGAAGAAATCGTCATCACCACTGGCCGGCAGCTCATGGACGGCGCCCGCCACCGCAATTGCGTGGTCATGCTCGACGGTGGTGCCGCCTGGCTCACCGCCTACACCCCCTACACCTACATGTGGTGGGGCGCCTATCTCGGCACCGACAAAGAAGTACTCCGCAGCGGCTATGCCCATGACATTGGTGCCGAAGTTGCCGCGCTGAAAACCCAGCTTCGGAAGGAACACGGCTGGATCATGGACATTTACCTCCTGCGTGAATTGAACTAACTCACGCCTTGGCGGCCGCCAGGCGGGCGTATTTCCGGGCCACCACCTTCGCCGGCGGATTGGTGGCATGTGTCCCATCCGAATACAACACCGTGGGCACCACCCGGTTACCATTATTGACGGATTCCACCCACCGGGCGGCATCGGCATCATGGTCAACATCAATGGCAACATACGGCACGGTAGCGTCGTCAAGCGCTCTAGTGAGTCGCTGGCAGAATGGGCACCACGACGTCACGTATAGGGTAACAAGATCATTAGTCATGTCAGGTATAACAAAAACCATGGGATAAAGATTCCCGGTCACCCCGATATATTTTTCGTCCAGGTCTCAAACTTATAGCGCAGCCCAGACGATGACTTTAACCACTTACTATGCTGCACTAACTGAAAATCCGACGGAATGGCCGGCGCGAACACCGCCCGATCCCCCAACTCGAAGAGGTTCGTCGGAGCGTCGATAAGCGTGCGATGAATCTCCTGCACCTTGTCGATCGTGGCCGCATACACCACCCCGCCCCCAATCACCCAGCCGGACTCCGGCACACTAGCGATCACGCTCGCCCCATTCGACCACTTCCCCGGTGTGCGGCGAGACAACACTAAATTCTTCCGGCCCGGCAACGGTCGCATCGGCAACGATTCCCACGTGCGTCGCCCCATGATAATCGGCGACCCCAACGTGAGCTTCTTAAAATGCTGCAAATCCTCCGGCACATGCCACGGCATAGATTTACCATCACCAATGAGCCCCATAAGATTCTGCGCCCAAATTGCTCGCAACATGATTACACCGAAACCTGTGCCGGAATCCTCGGGTGCGGATCATAACCACGCACCACCACATCGGAAAACGTGTAGCTAAACAAATCCGCAGCCTTCCGCAACTCCAACTGAGGATACGGTCGGGGATCCCGCGTTAACTGCAATGCCACCTGCTCACGGTGATTATCGTAAATATGGCAATCACCCCCCGTCCAAATAAACTCGCCCACATGAAGCCCGGCCTGCTGCGCCAACATATGGGTCAAAAGCGAATACGACGCAATGTTAAACGGCACCCCTAAAAACATGTCTGCGCTCCGCTGATACACCTGGCACGACAGCTTATCATCGGCCACATACAGCTGGAATAATAAATGGCACGGCGGCAACGCCATCTTCGGCAACTCGCCCACATTCCACGCCGACACTATATTCCGCCGCGAATCAGGATCTGCCCGCAGCATTGCTAACGACGCAGAAATCTGGTCCACATACCCCCCATCCGGCGTCGGCCAACTCCGCCACTGCACCCCATACACCGGGCCTAACTCACCCTGGTCATCCGCCCACTCATTCCAAATCCGAATCCCATTCTCCTGCAACCACGCCACATTCGATGACCCCGATAAAAACCACAATAATTCCCCCACAACCGAATGAAAATGCACCTGCTTCGTCGTAATCAACGGAAACGATTCCGCCAAATCAAACCGCAACTGTTGGGCAAATAAACTCGTCGTTCCCGTACCCGTGCGATCATTCTTATGCGTCCCCTCGGCCAGAATCTTCCGCAGCAAATCCTCATACGGAGTGGTAATCGTTACAGTGTTGTTATCAGGCATGGTTCACAGTGTAACGCTAAACCGGACATATATAATGACCACACACAAAACCCCACCAAACCCCTAGGAAACCCGCGCGTGTCGTATATGCAACATCATGTGTGGTTTGGTCCTTACCGGTTGCGGCGGAAAAATTGCGGCAAAATAAATCAGGTGGGGCAAAACACCAACCCCACCTGATTTACATTGAAAAACTAGTATGCCCCGTTCTCCTGCCGGAACGTTGCCGCCATCTCTAGAATGTCGTCCGCCAACTCGGGGCGACAAATCAAAATATCCGGCATATATGTGTCCTTATTGTTGTACACCAACTCGCTGCCATCCAGCCGGGAGCAATGCAGCCCCGCAGCCTTACACACACCCACCGGTGCCGCCGAATCCCACTCATACTGGCCCCCCGCATGAATATAGGCGTCATAATCACCAATCAACACATGCATGGCCTTTGCACCAGCCGATCCCAGCGGGGAAGTTACAAAGCCCAACTTCTCTGCCACATGATGCGACACCGCAGGCGCCCGATTATGCGACACCACAATCCGCTTCGCATACGGACCCGACACCGCACGGGCATCCGACGATAAAAACACCACCCCCAAATCCGGCAGCCCCACAGCCGCATGGGTTGGCACACCATTCTCCACTAACGCAATGTGAATGGCCCAATCCTGCCGGCCTGTAGCATATTCTCTGGTGCCATCGAGGGGGTCAATAATCCATACCCGGTCTTTCCCCAACCGTTCTGGATTATCCGCGGCTTCTTCCGACAAGAACCCATCATCGGGGCGATGTTGCTCAAGCACTCGCGCAATCCAATTCTGGGCTAAATCATCACCAGCTTCACCCAACGCCCGATCCCGCAACGCACCCACGTTACGTATCCCCTTTAATAGATCAGCGGTACTCTGGGCAAGATGGTGAGTCAAAGTGGCATCATCTAAATGAGCAGTCATACTAATAAAGTTTAGTTGTTTGATTGAATGGAAGCATGCCCACCAACCCCACCCCAGAACCAGAAGACCACATTTTAGACAAATTCTCCCCCCACATTGCCACCTGGTTTCGGGATGTATTCGCCCACCCAACCCCCGTGCAAACCGCCGCATGGTCTGCTATTTCCGCAGGTGAAAACGCATTAGTCGTGGCTCCCACGGGATCCGGGAAAACCCTTGCCGCGTTTTTGTGGGCACTCAACACTCTCGCCACCGCACCCGGCCAAACCCACCTACCTGTGGTCAATCCCACTACAAAAACTTCACTGCAAGAAACCCTCACAGCCGAAAGTGACGGCAATACCACCGAAAAACCCCGCCCGCAGCCCACCACACCCGGCATGATTGATACACCTGACGGCTCTGCTTCCGTGCCGAACAGCGGGGTGTCTACTGCGCAGATTGACGCTCCTGCGGGCGTGAAGATCCTCTACATTTCCCCGCTCAAGGCCTTAGGTACCGATGTGGAACTCAACCTTCGCGCGCCCCTCACCGGCATTAACCACACCGCCGCCAGGCTAGGGATCCACCACCCCGATATCACCGTGGCCGTCCGCAGCGGCGACACCACTGCTGCGGAACGAGCCGCCCACATTCGGAACCCGCCCGACATTCTCATCACCACCCCGGAATCCGCCTACCTCATGCTCACCTCCAAGGCGGCCACCATCCTCAGCACCGTCACCACCGTCATTGTCGACGAAATTCATGCCATTGCCGGCACGAAACGCGGAGTCCACCTCGCCCTCACCCTGGAGCGACTTGAACATTTAGCCGGAAAGCCCCTCCAGCGTATTGGGCTTTCCGCCACCGTCCGACCCCATGAAACCATCGCCCGGTTCCTGGGCGGCCGTCACCCCGTCACGATCATTGACCCGCCCACCACCAAAACCTGGGACCTTTCCGTCATCGTCCCCGTTCCCGACATGAGCGACCTTCCCACCCCCGAACTGGGCTCTACCATTGGCGACTACACCATTGACGACCCGTTGGGGCTGACCAGTCCACTCGTTGCTGATTTCGCTGACGATTCGGAAGCGCTAGATAGCTCGGAAGCGCCGGATGGTTCGGCAATGTTGGATGGTTCGGAAGCGTCGGATGGTTTGGAAGCGCCGGCCGCCGCGGGGCCAGACACTCGTCTTCCTTCGGACACCCCCACGGCCTCAGGTGCGACCTCGGCTTCAGGCGCCGCGACCGTGGATGTTCCCGCAGCTTCGGACACCACAGCCTCCATCTGGCCCCACATTGAACAACATCTCTACGCCACCATCATGGCCCACCAATCCACACTGGTGTTCGTCAACTCCCGCCGGATCGCCGAAAAACTCACCGCCAAACTCAATGAACTCCACGCCCACGCCTGTGCCCATACCCCGGCAGCTGGGGGCGAAGGGATTGGCGGAACCGATGGGGTAGGGGCCCAACCAACACAAAAGGTGCCACCACTATTGCCATCCATGAGCCGCGGCCGGCCACCGGCAGACATGATGAAACCCTCGGACGAAATCGTTACCGCACCCCGCGATATCGCCCGCGCCCACCACGGTTCGGTCGCCCAAGAAGAACGAGTCCGCACCGAAACCCTCCTCAAAGAAGGCCTACTCAAAGCCGTTGTTGCCACCAGCTCCCTCGAACTCGGGATCGACATGGGGGCCATCGACCTTGTCGTCCAAATCGAATCCCCGCCGGCTGTTGCCAGCGGCCTCCAGCGCGTTGGTCGTGCCGGCCACATCGTCGGCGCCGCATCTACCGGAATTTTCTACCCTAAACATCGGGCCGACCTCGTGAACACCGCGGTCACCGTCCAACGCATGCGGGCCGGGCTCATCGAAGAAATCCGCATCCCCACCAATGCGCTCGACGTGCTACTCCAACACACCATTGCCGCCGTTTCCGTCGCCGACTGGGACATAGAACAATGGTTCGAAACGGTTACCCGGGCCTACCCCTATCACAACCTTGATCGAGAAGTTTTTGATGCAGTAATAAACCTGGCTAGCGGCAGCTATCCTTCTACCGACTTTGCCGAACTTCGCCCCCGCATCATCTACGATCGCATCACCGGTACGCTCTCGGCCAGGCCCGGTGCCCAGCGCATTGCGGTCACAAGTGGCGGCACCATTGCCGACCGCGGCATGTTCGGGGTTTTCCTCCTGGGTGGCAGTGACGGGGCGCGCCGGGTGGGCGAACTCGATGAAGAAATGGTGTACGAATCCCGAGTGGGTGACGTATTCACTCTGGGGGCATCAAGTTGGCGCATCGAGGAAATCACCCGAGATCAAGTGCTTGTGACACCCGCGCCGGGTTCATCCGGTCGGCTCCCGTTTTGGTTGGGGGACCAGGTGGGTCGACCGGCGGAACTTGGCAGGGCGGTGGGTGAGTTTCGTCGTGCTGTGGCACAGTCCCTAGCGGCGGAATCAGCGGGTGATGCCGGCGAAAAACGAAACGTAGAATATGAACAAATATTCGATGGGCTGGATGAGTGGGCTTCCGGTAATATTCGACGGTTCATTTCGGAACAGCAGGATGCAACAGGCATTGTGCCGGATGAAAAAACCTTACTTGTCGAGCGTTTTCGCGACGAGGTCGGGGATTGGCGTGTGGTGCTGCATTCCCCCTACGGTCGAGGAGTGAACGCTGCTTGGGCGCTCGCGGTAGGGGCGAAAATCAGTTCGGATATGGGGATTGATGCGCAGCCTGTGAGCGGTGACGATGGCATTGTGCTTCGGCTACCCGAGTCGGATGTGGTGCCGGGTGCTGGCCTCTTTCAAATTGATCCTGATGACATTGCCGACATCGTGGCGGAGCAGGTGGGGAATTCGGCGCTATTTGCCGCCCGATTCCGTGAGTGCGCCGCTCGGGGTTTGTTATTGCCGCGCCGTAATCCCGGCAAGCGTGCCCCACTATGGCAGCAGCGTCAGCGCGCCGCCCAACTGCTGGATGTGGCACGGAAATACCCCAACTTTCCCATCATTCTTGAGGCGGTCCGCGAGTGTCTGCAAGACGTGTACGATCTGCCAGCATTGGTGCAACTGTGTGAGGACATAAGGGGCATGCGAGTCCGAATCGTGGAGGTGGAAACCATGCAACCTTCACCCTTCGCGGTCGCCATGCTCTTCACCTACACCGGTGCTTTCATATACGAAACCGACTCGCCGTTAGCGGAGAAACGCGCCGCCGCGCTTGCCCTTGATCCGAAACTATTGGCGAAACTTTTAGGTTCGGTTGAGCTCCGGGATCTCCTTGACCCCGATATCATCGCCGACATCGACGCCCGCCTGCGTCGCATCGCCCCCGACCGCCGGGCCCGCACCGCCGAAGAGCTCATTGACGCCCTCCGCATCCTGGGTCCGATTCCTCTTGCTGATCTGCCGCAGCACACGCTTGTCGACGCTTTCAGTATCGACGAACTCGATCGCCAGCGAGTCATGCGTGTCCGCATTGCCGGTGTGGAACATCTCGCCCAGGTGTCGGATGCGCCACTTCTCCGCGATGGGCTTGGGATTCCCGTCCCACCGGGTGTTGCCGCACCCACTGACCTGGTCCCAGATGCCCTGGAACAGCTGGTGAGCCGCTGGTGCCGCACCCGGGGGCCATTCCTATTGGCGGACATGGTGGCTGCTTTCGGACTGGCCCCGGGTGTGGCCCACAGCCTGCTGTCCGGACTCTGTGATGCTGGTTTGGTAATTGTCGGTCATTACCGACATGGGGTAGATGAACCAGAATATGTTGCCGCCGATGTGCTGAAACTTATTCGCTCTCGCTCGCTGGCCGCCGCCCGCTCCCAAACCCAGCCAGTGAGTCACAGCGCTTACGCCCGGTTCCTCATCGACTGGCATGGCATTTCCCCAATAGGGGGCACTGACCAACCGCGCCACGATGGCCTGGATGGTGGGGACGATATTTTTGCGGTGTGTGAACAATTGGCGGGCGTGCGGTTGCCTGCCAGTGCTTGGGAAACCCTCATCCTGCCGAGCCGAGTGCCCGACTATAACCCGGCAGATTTGCAGCAGCTTTGTCACGATGGTGACATTCGCATTGTGGGTGCCGGGCTTGCCGGAACCAACGACCCGTGGGTGCTGCTTCTGCCCGCCGAGTATGCCACCGACCTTGTCCCCATGGAAGTGGAGCCGCCCACCCTGAGCCCCGCGGCCCACAGCATATACGACATGATGTCCGAGAGTCCGGGCGGTGGCTTCCTCTTCGACAGCCTGGTGGACCAGGTGGGCGACCCGGCGGCAACCCGCGCCGCCCTATGGGAGCTTTTTGATTGCGGCCTGGTGAGCCCCGATAGTTTTGCCCCGCTTACCACCCGCCTGGCCCAGGGAAAGACCACCCACCGAACCAATCGGAGCCCAGCCCATTCCCGACTTCGGGCCGGCAGGCCAGGACGCCCAGGCCGGATGGGGCGAATGGGCAGGGGGCATGCCGGTGCCGTCCATCAAACCCCGCCCGATATGACCGGCCGGTGGGGGTTGAGCCCGATCCCCACGGCTGACCCCACCTCCCGCTCTGTCGCCCTGGGGGAGGCATGGCTTGACCGCTATGGTGTGGTGACCCGGGGCGCGGTCCAGTCGGAAAACATTCTTGGTGGTTTCGCCCTGGCCTACAAGGTATTGAGCGGTTTCGAGGAATCCGGCAAGGCCCTCAGGGGGCACTTCATTACCGACCTGGGTGCAGCCCAGTTTGCCACCGCCGTCGTCATTGATCGGCTTCGCGGTTTTGCCGACACCGACGACGTGACCGGCTGGCCCTCCGGCACGTCAGAACCGAACGTTTGTGTGATCGCCGCCTGCGATCCCGCCAATCCTTACGGTGCCGCCTTGCCATGGCCAGGGGACGGCAAGTCGCCCAGCCGCGCGGCCGGTGCCCTTGTGGTACTCGCCGACGGCCTCCCACTGGCCCACCTCACCCGGGGCGGTAAAACCCTCACATGGTTTCCGCCGCCTCGGGCCGGAATCTCCGAAGAAACCATCATTGGCCTGGTTGTGCAGGCCCTATCCGGGGCGGTGGCGAAGAATCTCACCGTGCGGATAACCGTCGAAAAGCTCAATGGTGAGCCGGTGCACGAGAGCCCTCACCTTGATGCCTTCCGGGCCGCAGGCGCCCGACTCACCCCGAGCGGGTTACGCATCGGTGCGCCATCGGTCCCCAGGCCTCAGAAACGAGGCCGCAGCGTGAACGAAGCAATCGAACAATTAGGCGATGGGCTGCCGGGGTTATCAGGCCGCGGGTCGACCGGTCGGCGTCGGTGGCGGTAGGCGGTAGGCGGTAGGTGATTTCATGCCCGAAGGTGATTCTATTTACCAGCTATCCCGCCGGCTCCAGTTCATGGTGGGTAGGACGGTGCTTGCCGCTGACGTTCGGGTGCCGCGGCACGCAACCGCGAACCTTTCCGGCACCACTATCAGGCGAGTATGGCCCTATGGGAAACATCTCTTTATGCAGCTAGATGATGTCATAATTCATACTCATCTGAAAATGGAAGGAACCTGGGCGATCCACCGTGTTGGCGACCCCTGGCGGAAACCCGCCCACACCGCCCGGGTAATCCTCCGGCTCGCCGACCCACCACACCAGCCCATCGAACTGGTTGGTCATTCGCTTGGATTCGTGAAAATATTCTCGGCCAAAACCTATCCGGAATACATCAGCCACCTGGGGCCAGACGTGCTTGCCCCAGATTGGGAACACGTGGGCGAGCCCGAGGCGTGGCGTCGGATAATGCTGCGACCGGATCGGCCCATGGGGACCGCGCTTCTCGACCAAACCAATCTTGCCGGTATCGGCAACGAATACCGGGCCGAAATCTGTTTCATCGCTGGTATCCACCCCCAAACCCCCGTAAAGTTATGCGACATGCACCAGGTTTTGGCCATTGCGCGGCGGCTTATCTGGGGCAATCGGCTTTCCCCACTTCGCGTCACCACCGGGGTGCGCCGGGTAGGGGAATCCACCTATGTGTTCGGGCGGGATGGGCAACCATGTCGCAGGTGCGGCACAAGCATTGCCACCGACACATTAGGGGGTGCTGCGGGTGGGGATGAGGGGGAGCTCGAACGTATGATCTGGTGGTGTCCGCGCTGCCAGCCACCTGTTCTCTAAACCATCTGTGGTTGAAGCAACCCCGGGCTTTAGGACTCACCTATCCTTAAAAGTGTGAAAACTTTACTCAATCTCATTTGGTTTGTCTTCAGCGGTTTGTGGCTAGCCATCGGCTATGCCGTTGCCGGGGTTGTCATGTGTGTGCTCATTATTACCATCCCCTTCGGGGTCGCTAGTTTCCGCATGGCCGGCTACGCCCTCTGGCCGTTTGGGCGTGCGGTGGTGACAAAACCCGGTGGCGATAGTGCCGGCATTGCCTTGGCAAACGTGATCTGGTTTCTGCTCGCGGGCCTGTGGATTTCCATTGGCCATGTCATTACCGCGGTTCCGTTGTTTATTTCCATCATTGGCATCCCCCTGGGCGTCGGCAACCTCAAAATGATTCCCATCGCCTGCTTCCCCTTCGGCAAAACCGTTGTGCCGTCCAATGCTATCCCTTACGGCTACACGCCGGTGGTGCAGCTCTAGTTTGAACGATTAACGCCCCTTGGCTGCCGAGCTCAATCGCGG
>CAJZGD010000080.1 GCA_915275065.1 uncultured Corynebacterium sp.
GGGCGCGTCGGAGGAAGCCGTGATGCGGCGGGAATCGGATGTGATTTTGATCGATCATCATGCCTCTAACCTGGGATGTCAGGGTATTAATCTCATTGATTACACCGCGGAATCATCCACGACCATCATTAGACAATGGTTTGATCATTTGGGTGTAGCGCTCACCCAGGATATTGCCCACTGCCTTTACGTTGGGTTATTGACGGATACTGGCGGGTTTCGGTGGGGTCGGCCGGTCATGCATGCGTTGGCCCAGGAACTTGTGAATACCGGGTTGGATATTCGCACCATTGGGAATCAAATGTTTGATGGGTTGAGTTTTTCTGATCTCACCATGATTGGGAAGGTATTGTCGTCGCTGGAGATACATCGGTCGGATTGCCATGACATTGCTTTCGCGTTCGCTACCCATGATGTGATTGCTGGCCATAGTTTGCATGCGGTGGAGTCCATTGCCGACTATGTGCGGGGAATGAAAAATATTGATATATCGGTGGTGATTAAGGAATACCAGCCGGGTTTTGCGGGGGTGAGTTTACGGTCGGACACGATTGATGTGTCCGAACTGGCGCATTATCTTGGTGGTGGGGGACACCTGCGAGCTGCGGGTTTTACCTGCTCTGGCACGATTGCGGAGATTACTGCCAATATCATTTCTGCCGCCAATAAGTCCTGTCCGGTGTTGTACCAGAATCAAGAAGCGCCCATTCGATAATGACGGATTCGGAATCTAATGCAGGCGCAGTAAGCGCTGATGCGGCCGATCAGGGAAATGCGAATCAAGAAAGCTTGGGCCAAAAGACCCAGACGACTTTGGTCCAGGAGGTGTCAGCAGCCCGTATTTTGGGGTTGGCGCTACCCGCCCTGGGGGTGCTCATTATCACCCCCTTGTTTCTGTTGCTTGATACCGCCGTGGTTGGTCGATACGGCGGCAAAGTCCTGCTAGCAGCTCTCGCTACTGGTACCACCCTGTATGCGCAGGTGACAACACAGCTCACTTTTTTAAGCTATGGCACTACCATTCGGTCTTCACACCAGTATGGTGCCGGGGATACTCGCGGCGCGATCAGTGAGGGAGTGCAGGCCACATGGATGGCTGTGATAGTGGGTTTCGTGCTCACTCTCATCATGTGGGTTGGCGCCCCCCAATTCACCCTGTGGCTATCGCAGGATCCTACGGTGGCGCAGCTCGCAACCCAATGGTTGCGCGTCACTAGCTTCGCTATTCCGCTGGTGCTCATTGATATGGCCGGAAATGGGTGGCTGCGCGGTATCCAAAACACCAGGCTACCCCTGATTTTCACGTTGTCTGGGTTAGTTCCCGGCGCGATCCTTATCCCAGTGTTGGTGCTCCGGTTAGGGATTGTGGGGTCGGCGTGGGCGACCCTGGTGGGCACCGCGATCACAGCAACCCTATTTTTAGCAGCACTTGTGCGGGCCCGCACTGCCCATGGTGGGGATTGGCGACCCAACCTAATCATGATGAAACAGCAAATTGTGCTGGGACGCGACCTGATTTTGCGTTCTTTGGCTTTCCAGGTCGCGTTTATGTCTGCTGCTGCCGTGGCGGGCCGGATTGGGCCACAGGCGTTGGCTGCGCACCAAATTCTGCTGCAATTGTGGAATTTTCTGACTTTAGTGCTGGATTCTTTGGCGATTGCGGCGCAAACTCTCATCGGTGCGGCGGTGGGGGCAGGTTCTGTGATAGCGGCGAAACAAGTGGGGCAGCGGATTTTGGCCTACTCCACTGGTTTTGCGCTGGTGTTGGCTGCTGTGTTTGGCGCCGGGTTCGCGGTCATTCCCCGGATTTTCACCACTGATGCTGCCACGTTGGCTGCGCTGGCCGGGCCCTGGTGGCAGTTGGTGGCCATGATTCTCATAGGTGGGGTGGTGTTTGCCTTAGATGGGGTGTTGTTAGGGGCTGCCGATGCCACCTATCTGCGGAATATTACGATTTGTGCGGTGATTGGTGGTTTCCTGCCCGGGGTTGCGGTGGCATGGTGGTGGCACACCGGATTGGTGGGGGTGTGGTGGGGTCTTTTGGGCTTCATTATGATTCGGCTTGTAGCGGTTGTGCACCGGTTTTATTCCATGAAGTGGGTGGCGGATAACACGCACACTGGTGGAGACAGTAATAGTTGTTGATGGTGCCAATAGGGTGATTGGGATTCTGCGTGGAATCGCCGGCGGCGGCTAAGTGGGTGATGGGGTGGTTTCAGGTTAAGATTATGTGGTTGTCTGTCGTATCACATCTTCGGATTGTTGTTCCCAGTGACCATCATGTGGTTATTGTTGCAGGTGGCGGGCGATATGGCATGTTGGTAACGCACGGTTGTAGCGTAACGGAAGTGATGAAGACTCATCCAAGGAGGACACCATGACGCACACTTTATGGGCGGTGTCCGATTTGCATGCCGCGGTGCGTGATAATTCCCAGCACATCATGAGTATTCATCCCGCTGATCCGTCGGATTGGCTTATTGTTGCTGGCGATGTGGCGGAACGAAATAATGTCATCATTGATGTTTTGGCCATGCTGCGTAGCCGGTTTGCCAAGGTGATTTGGGTGCCGGGAAACCATGAGTTGTTTTCTCGCACATCGGACCGGTTTCGGGGTCGGGATAAATATAACGAACTTGTGGATTTATGCCGCAGGATTGATGTGTTGACCCCGGAGGATCCTTATCCCATGTTTCATGGGGTGACTATTGTACCGTTGTTTACGCTATATGATTATTCGTTCCGCCAGCCGGGTTTGGGGGTGGAAGAGGCGGTGCAGTCGGCCCGGGATAAGGGCATTATGCTCACTGACGAGTTCGCTATTGCCCCGTTCGTGGATGTGCGTGGCTGGTGTTGGGATCGGTTGGCGTATTCCATTAAACGGTTGTCTCGTACCACTGGGCCAACGATTTTGGTGAATCATTGGCCGTTGGTGGTGGAGCCGGTGAACCAGGTTCGGTATACGGAGATTGGGTTGTGGTGCGGTACTCGGCATACCCGGTCGTGGGCGCGGCGCTATGATGCTCAGGCTGTGGTTTATGGTCATTTGCATATGCCGGGGGAAATGATTGTGGAGGGGGTTCGGCATGTGGAAGTGTCGTTGGGGTATCCGCGGGAGTGGCGGATGCCTGGCCATTTGGGGGTGTGGCCGTATCCGGTTATGGAGGTGGATGGGGAAAATGGTTGATCCATCGTTGTTTCCCGAGTCGGCAAAATTTTGCACGATGAATGTGGCGAATCATTCAACTGATTTGACTCGGTTTAATATGCTGCACCCATTGGAGCGCGCGTTGGTGGCGCATGCGGTTGATATCCGCAAGGCAGAGTTTGGCGATGCTCGGTGGTGTGCGCACCAGGCGTTGGCAGATCTTGGTAGGGATTCGTCGCAGCCGATTTTGCGTGGTGAGCGGGGCATGCCGTTGTGGCCGTCGGCGGTGTCGGGGTCGTTGACGCATACGAATGGGTTTCGGGCGGCGGTGGTGGCTCCCCGATTGTTGGTGCGGTCGATGGGGTTGGATGTGGAAGTGGCAGAGCCATTGCCGGAGGGGGTGATTCATTCTGTTGCGCTGCCGAGCGAAATTGCCCAGTTGGATCGGCTGCGGAGCCGGGGCGTGGATTGCGCCACGAAACTGTTGTTTTGTGTGAAGGAGGCAACTTATAAGGCGTGGTTTCCGCTTACCCATAGGTGGTTGGGGTTTGAGCAGGCCGAGATTGATGTGCGAGATGATGGTACGTGCACGTCGTATTTGCTGGTGCGGCCCACCCCGGTGCCGTTGATTGAGGGGCGGTGGCAGATCACCAATGGGTATATTGTGGTGGCCACCTATGTGACATAGGGTTATGTGAGGGTTGCGGGTCGAGCCACAAACACGGTGGCCAGGCGGTTTCCGGTTTCTTTGACGAGCGCAATGCTGCGTCCGTCGGGGGACACGGCGGCGTGGGTGCCATCAAGGCCGCGTGCGGGCAACCACTGTCCCAGGCTGAGCGCGGTGGCTTCGGTTTCGGTGATGGCGAGGGTGGGGTAGCAGCGGGTGAGCGCTTGATCGAGGCTGAGTGATAGCTGGGGGTTGGTTTCCAGCTGTGTGAGGGTGCGGGCGTCGGCGAGGGTGAAGTTACCGACTGCGGTGCGACGGAGGGCGGTGATGTGCCCACCAACGTGGAGGGCTTCCCCCAAGTCCCGAGCAATGGATCGAATATATGTTCCTGAAGAGCAGTCGACGGTGACGTTCATGTCGATGAACCCATCGTGGTGGTCGAAACCGGTGGGGGTGAGTTGACTGATGGTGACTTCCCGGGCGGGGATGGTGATGGATTCGCCGGCGCGGACTCGTTCGTGGGCGCGTTTACCGGCGATTTTTATGGCGCTGACCGCGGCGGGTCGTTGCATAATGCGTCCGGTAAATTGGGGGAGTGCGGCGACGATATCATCGTTGGTGAGATGGGTTGTGTCGGCACGGCTTGTTTCGGTGCCTTCGGCGTCATCGGTGGTGGTAGCCATACCGAGCCGGATGGTGGCTTGGTAAGATTTCGTGGCGGCAACAAGGTGGGTGAGGAATTTTGTGCCCCGGTTTATGCCGATAATGAGCACCCCGGTGGCGAGCGGATCAAGGGTTCCGGCATGCCCGACGCGCCGGGTGTGGAAGATGCGGCGCAGTCGCCCAATGACATCGTGTGAGGTCATGCCTGCTGGCTTGTCGACGACCACAAGGCCGGAGGTGGCTAATGGATCTGGGGAGGCTTGTGTCATGACAGTTTAGTCTATGTGGTTTGACGTTCATCACGTAGTCTTATTCCCGTGGATATTTGGCATGGGATTACTGAAGTACCTAAGGATTTGACCGGTTCCGTCGTGACCATTGGGGTTTTTGACGGCATGCATCGGGGACATAGTCGATTGTTGTCGGCCGCAACAACCAGGGCGCATGAATTGGGTTTGCCCAGCATACTTCTCACTTTTGACCCGCATCCGTTGGCGGTATTACGCCCAGATCGGATGCCACCGTTGTTGGGGACGGTGACGCAGCGGGCGTCGTTAGCTGCCGCCCAGGGGATCGATCATATTTTGGCGATGAGTTTTAATGTGGCAGTGGCGCAGCTAACCCCGGAGGAATTTTTCCTCCAGATTATTCGGGACACACTCAAGGCCCGGGCCGTGGTGGTGGGCTCGAATTTTACGTTTGGGAAAAAAGCCGCAGGGACGACGGAAGTGTTGAAAGAACTCGGCCACAAGTACGGCATTGAGGTGCATGTCATTGATTTGTTGGTGGAAGACGATTCGGTGATTTGTTCCACGCTGATTCGGCGCCTGCTGGGCGAGGGCAAGGTGCGGGAAGCAAATGCTGCGCTGGGGCGGGAATTTTCCGTTGTTGGCGAAGTGGTACGGGGCGCCGGCCGGGGTGGGCGGGAATTGGGGTTTCCAACAGCCAATTTATATTTCTCCGATTTGGTAGCGTTGCCCCAGGATGCCGTGTACGCTGGGTGGTTAATGGTGATATCACAAGCACCTATCGACGGTGACATGAAGCAGGGAGTACGGTACCCGGCGGCAATCTCGGTTGGGCACAATCCTACATTTGGCGATAAACGACGCAGCGTAGAAAGTTACGTGATTGGTAAAGACGCCGATCTTTATGGGCATACGGTCGTAGTGGAGTTCGTGGATTGGGTGCGAAGCATGGAAAAGTTCACCGGCGTTCCCGAACTATTGGCTGCTATTCACCAGGATGTTGCTGATACGCTACGAATCCTAGAGGTGGAGAAGTAAAAATGACAAAGATTATTTTAGATTTAGACATGGGTATTGATGATGCCCTGGCTCTGGCCTATGCGCTGGGGTCTCCCGAATTGGATCTCATTGGGATCACTGCCACTTACGGGAATGTGCTCGTGCAAGATGGTGTGCGTAACGATCTTGCCTTGTTGGAGCTCTTCGGCCGGCCGGACATTCCCGTGTTTGCGGGGGAATCGCATGCTCTGGCCAAGGACGGTTTCGAGGTGCTGCCCATCTCGGAGTTCATTCACGGAACCAACGGTATCGGGGATGTGACTGTGCCGGACGCTGCTGCTTGCTGTCAGAAACAATCGGCGGTGGACTTCCTCATCGATAGTGTGGCCAAATATGGTGATGACCTGGTTATCGTCCCCACCGGTGCCATGACGAACATTGCTACCGCCATGCGTAGGTCACCAGAATTCGCGGAGCACGCCCATATCGTGTTCATGGGTGGTGCGCTTGCTGTCCCAGGTAATGTGAGCCCATGCGTGGAAGCGAACATCAGCCAGGATCCAGAGGCTGCGGATATCATGGTGCGGCATGGCAAGGATGTGACCATGGTTGGTTTGGATGTCACCCTGCAAACCCTTTTGACCTATGAGGAAACTCGCAAGTGGCGGGAATATGGGACGCCGGCCGGTCAGCTTTTAGCCGATGCTACCGACTATTACATCAAGGCTTACGAGACCACAGCCCCCGAACTGGGTGGTTGCGGTTTGCACGACCCGCTTGCGGTAGGTGTCGCCATCGACCCAACACTGGTGACATTACTGCCCATCAACCTGAAGGTGGATCTGGAAGGCCCGACCAGAGGCCGCACCATTGGGGACGAAAACCGGATGGGCGAGTCCACAACCACCCGGGTGGCAGTTGCGGTAGATGTGCCCCGATTCCTGACCGAGTTCATGACCCGGGTAGGGAAAGTCGCCGCAGGTTTGTAATATGTGCTACGATGCTTGAGGTTTCCCGTACTGGGGTTCACAACAGTTGGGAAACAGCAGCTCATGTGGCTGCTAGCAGCATGTAGTGTGGACTGAAATAGTATCAAGGAGTAGTTCCTATGGCGTTGACCGCCGAGCAGAAGAAAGCAATCCTAGCCGAGTATGGTCTTCACGAGACCGACACCGGTTCCCCCGAAGCACAGGTGGCATTGTTGACCTCCCGGATCAACGCCCTGACCGAACACCTGAAGTTCCACAAGCATGACCACCACTCCCGTCGTGGCCTGCTGTTGCTGGTGGGTCGCCGCCGTGGGTTGCTGAAGTACCTGGCCGCCAATAATGTGGACCGGTACCGTGACCTGATTTCCCGCCTGGGGTTGCGTCGCTAAGCATTAACCGTGCCTTGCGCCCTTTGCCGCTAACAAGTGGTGAAGGGCGTTTTTGTTATTTCTTGAACCCGCAGGCAAAAGCATAAAAGCAAATTCCATAGCTGTTGCGGCTATGTTATGATCTTCATCGTTGTGTTTTTCCAAAAAATCGAAATCAATCTTGACAGGCGGCACCGATGACCGTCGCAGCCACGACAATACAGAGGAGACGTGTGCTATGAGCAATAAGAACACCAGGAAAGCAATTTCTTATAACGAGGATACCGAATTTGGTATTACCGAAGCCACCGTCACCGTCGACAATGGTGACTTTGGTTCCCGCACTATCCGGTTTGAAACGGGACAATTAGCCCGCCAAGCAGGCGGTTCCGTCACCACTTACCTAGACGAAGACACCATGCTGCTGTCCACCGTCACAGCCTCGAAACAACCCCGGGAAGGATTCGATTTTTTCCCACTGACCGTAGACGTGGAAGAACGCATGTATGCTGCGGGGCGGATCCCTGGATCATTCTTCCGGCGGGAAGGACGACCGTCGACCGAAGCCATTCTTGCCTGCCGACTTATCGACCGTCCATTGCGCCCAACCTTTGTCAAAGGGCTGCGGAACGAAGTGCAAGTTGTGGTGACGGTTTTATCCATCGACCCCAAAGACATGTATGACGTGGTCGCCATTAATGGGGCATCCGCAGCAACCCAGCTTTCTGGCCTGCCAGTATCCGGCCCGGTGGGTGGTGTGCGCATGGCATTGATTGCGGACAAGAAACATCCGAAAGGGCAATGGGTGGCATTCCCCACCCACGCGCAACACGAGGAAGCCATTTTCGAACTCGTTGTTGCCGGCCGCATTGTGGAGAAGAAAGTCGGCAAGAAAACCGTCGGCGATGTTGCCATTATGATGGTTGAGGCCGGCGCCACCGAAGGCGTCATTGATAAAATCTCCGAAGGTAAACCCGCCCCCACCGAAGAAGTAGTTGCCGAAGGTCTGGAAGCTGCGAAACCCGTTATCGAACTCCTCTGCCTCGCCCAACGAGGTCTCGCCGACCGGGTGGCCAAAGAAACCCAAGAATTTCCCCTCTTCCCACCATACGGCGATAACATCTACCAGGCGGTAGAGCGCAAAGCCACCAAAAAACTCCGTGACCTGCTCACCCTCAAAGACAAGCAAGAACGCGACGAAGCCACCAATGCCTACCTCGAACAGGTGGTAGATAGCCTCGTCGATAAATTCGCCGATGATCTGGGTGAAGCCGACGCCGAAAAAGAAATCCGGGCCGCCTACAGCGCCGTCATGAAGAAAATTGTGCGCCACATGATTTTGACGGAGCATTTCCGCATCGACGGCCGGGGCGTGACCGACATCCGGGACCTGGGGGTAGAAGTTGATCTGATTCCCCGCGCCCACGGCTCTTCCCTTTTCGAACGCGGCGAAACCCAAATCATGGGTGTGACCACGCTCGACATGTTGAAGATGGAACAACAAATCGATTCGCTCACCCCCACCACCACCAAACGCTACATTCACCACTACAACTTCCCGCCCTATTCCACCGGGGAAACCGGCCGGGTTGTTTCCCCGAAACGCCGCGAAATCGGCCACGGCGCCCTGGCGGAACGCGCCCTCGTGCCCGTCATCCCCTCCCGGGAAGAATTCCCCTACGCCATCCGGCAAGTTTCCGAAGCACTCGGCTCGAACGGCTCCACCTCCATGGGCTCCGTGTGCGCATCCACCCTGTCCCTCTACAACGCCGGCGTGCCGCTCAAAGCCCCCGTCGCGGGCATCGCCATGGGCCTCGTGTCCGACGTGGTCAACGGTAAGGAACGCTATGTGGCGCTCACCGACATCCTCGGCGCCGAAGACGCATTCGGCGACATGGACTTCAAAGTTGCGGGTACCGCTGATTTCATTACCGCCCTGCAACTCGACACGAAACTCGACGGCATCCCCTCCAAAGTGCTAGCCGACGCGTTAGCGCAAGCCCGGGATGCCCGGCTCACCATTCTCGACACCATGGCTGAAGTCATCGACATTCCCGACGAAATGAGCCAATTCGCGCCCCGCATCACCTCGGTGAAAGTGCCAGTATCGAAGATCGGTGAGGTCATCGGCCCGAAGGGCAAAACCATTAACCAAATCACCGAAGAAACCGGCGCCGAAGTGTCCATCGAAGAAGACGGCACCGTATACATCTCCGCAACCTCCGGTGAAGCCGCCGACGCTGCGATTGAAAAAATCAACGCTATCGCCAACCCCCAACTACCGAAAGTAGGGGAGCGGTTCCTGGGCAGCGTCGTCAAAACCACCCCATTCGGCGCGTTCGTCTCCCTGTTGCCCGGCCGCGACGGCCTGGTGCACATCTCCAAACTAGGCGGCGGCAAACGCGTCGAAAAAGTCGAAGACGTTGTCAACGTTGGCGACAAGATCGAGGTGGAAATCCTCGACATCGACAACCGTGGCAAAATCTCCCTAGGACTCAGCGGCGATAGCATCTAACCTGAAACACCGCATAACACAAGCCCATCACCCACCAGGTGGTGGGCTCATTCTGATGGTGACTTTCCTTCTGCACTAGACTGCTATTGCGAAACAAATATCGTCGAAAAGCATGACAAGGAGAACCCCATGACCATCAAAGTAGGCGTCCTAGGAGCACAAGGCCGAGTCGGACAAGCGGTAGTCGCCGGAGTGACCGCCGCAGACGACCTAGAACTCGTCGCCCAAATCGACCGCGACGACACCCTCCAAACGCTTATCGACGCCCAGGCGGACGTTATCGTCGACTTCACCACCCCCAACGTTGTCATGGACAACCTCGAATTCTGCCTCACCCACGGCATTCACTGCGTGGTCGGCACCACCGGATTCACCCCCGAACGCCTCACCCAAGTCGAAGCCTGGGCCACCAGCAACAACACCAACTGCCTCATCGCCCCCAACTTCGCCATCTCCGCGGTCCTCACCATGCAATTCGCCAAACAGGCTGCCCGCTTCTTCGACTCCGCCGAAGTCGTCGAATACCACCACCCCAACAAACTCGATGCACCCAGCGGCACCGCCATCCACACCGCCGAAGGCATCGCCGCCGCCCGGC
>CAJZGD010000081.1 GCA_915275065.1 uncultured Corynebacterium sp.
GGGGCAGGTCCCGGACCAGGGAATGGCAGGGGGCCTGGTGATCCGGCGATAACGCCACCTTGGCCCAAAACACCGAGGCCAAGAGGAGGGCACAGCCCACACCAATCACATACCCCCAGGTGGCGTCGATAAGCGAGGCGAGAGCCCCAAGGCTGATGGCACCTAGCACCAGCCCGGCTTGCGCCGGCCAGAGCCGCCACCCGAAGGCCGACCACAGGGATAGGCCGGGTCGATCGTCGTGGCCAACATATACGAAGCTCACCACCAGCCACAGGGCTGCCCCATGGCAGAGGGCGGCCGGCAGTGACATGCCCCGGACTAGCGCCATGGGGAAGAGCGCCGCAATCAGGCACACGAGCCCGAAGTATCCTATCGGCATGACCACCCGGGTTGCCGGCCGCAGGAGTCGGCGGCGCACATCGAATTCGAAAAACTGCCACACCCCGCCGCGTCGAGGCGCTACCGCGATTGCCCCAACCCTGCGAAAATGTTTGTACTGCGGCATGTGGGCCACGGTTTTGGGGATAAGTAGGCCGGCCGTGGTTCCGACGCTGACGCCCACCACCGTGAGCGCCAGCGCCACCCAATTGCTGTTGGCCGCGGCGACAAGAACCATGCCCCAGAACGACACCAGGCAGAATCCGAAGGCCAGGCAGCTGGGCAGCAGTTGGCGTGCGGTCAGGGCGATGGGCGGCGTGACCAGGGCCAACGAATACCGGCGGGTCATGCTGAATGAGATGCCGGTGCATACCAGGAGGGCGAGCAGACATTGCGGCCCGGTTGCCGATTTGGTGAAGAACACGCCAGCGTAGAAGGCGATGAGGAATTCGGTGAGCGGCCCAACGCCGTTCGATTCGCGCCCGTAGTGTTGGCGCAGCAAGAGCATGGTCATTATTCACCCCGCCCATCCGCTGCCGTCCCTGCCGCCGGGCTGGTTTCCAACCCGGCTTGCGACCCCAAACCAGGCCCCACCTCTGTGTTCGCCCCGCCCGGATCGGCTAACCAATCCGCCTGGCAGTCGGTGAATTCGGCCCCGGATAGTTCCATGAGCCGGGTGAAGGGGTCGTCGCCCAGTACCGCGCGGGGCGTGCCCTCCGCCACCACCTCCAGGTCGGCCATGACTTCGATTGCGTCACACTGTTCGGCAATGGTGAAGTCCTGGGTGGAGATGGTCACCTGGTGCCCCAGATTGCTGATGCGGCGCAGTATCCGCAGGATCCGGGCCCGAGAGATCGCGTCCACCATTTCCAGGGGCTCATCAAGATACAGGTGGCGTGCCGGCTTGATGAACACTATGGCCAGGGCGGTCTTTTTGTAATTACCGGCGGAATAAGTACTGATGGCGCGGGTCGTACCACCGTCGATAGCAAGTTCCTTACACAGGATGGTGGCTCTGCGTTTCGCTTCGGCGCGTGGCAGCCGATGCATCCTGCCCAGCCGGTGCAGCAGCTCGTGCGCGCTGACTTCGATGGGAATGATGGGGTTGTCGGGGACGAATTGCGCGGCCCCTGGCGCGTGTTGGGCATAAAGGTTCTTGAGTCGGGTGGTTTTCCCGGAGCCGTTGATGCCGATGAGTCCGGTTATCACAGGTAGATCCTCTTTCTAAAAAATATTGTGGCTGGGTGCAGCGTACTATATTTTGATTTCTAACAATTGGTTTCTGGCAGTCGTTGCCCGGGGTTTTTATGGTTGATGCCAGGTGCAGCGGGAAGTTCACAGGCTGGCTCGGGAAAATTCGAGCGAATTTCGGGAGGATTAGAAGCCTTCTGCCACGAATTATTCAGTAATGCTCTTTATCATCATAGGCAGTGATCGGTTCACTGAATAAGGAATCGGCTACGCAAAAAACACGCACCTACGACATTGAAGGAGACAAATCATGCGTGCGTTTTCTAAGACAACTAAGTTGGCGATCATTGGCGGTTCCCTGGCGGTTGCCCTGGGGACTGGTGCCCTGGCCGCCCACGCCCAAAACGCCACCGATGCGCCCGCGGCGTCCGCAAGCGCCAGCCAGCTGCCGGGTAAGGACCGCGACAAGGGCAACAAAGACGATAAGGGTCCCGCCGAACTGGCCAAGAAGCTGGGCGTGAGCGAGGACAAGTTGAAGGAGGCCATGGATTCGCTGCGTTCCGAGGGCTCCGGCGAGCAGAAGGGCGAGCGCCCCGATAAGTCCGCCATGGACCAGAAGCTTGCTACCGCCCTGGGCGTTGATGTTTCCAAGGTGGAGCAGGCCATGTCCGAGATGCACAGCGGGCGTGAGGCGGAGCACCGCACCGAGTTGTCGTCCCGCCTCGACGAGGCAGTGTCCAAGGGCACCTTGTCGTCGTCCGATAAGGATTCCGTGCTGAAGGCGTTTGACGCCGGTGTCCTTGGCGGTGGCCCTGGCGGCGGCCACGGTGGCCCGGCGCGCGCTGCTCAGTAATCAGTTCCCCCCGCTTTACGACGCCGCAAGCGGGGGACCCCATCACCTCACACTCACACCCCGTCTGGTTGGCTTCATTCGGTTAGTTGTGATTTTGTGTGTGCTGCGATATCTGGGTTTTGGGCCGCCTCCAGGGCCCGTTTTACTCAATATCGCAGCACACATCTTCCGGGAGTTGGGGTGGGGGTGCGGTGTATCGAATTAGTTGGTGGGGTATGTCACGTTCAAGGTTGGGTGTTTAGGGCCCAGGACATCTGACGAGTACTGTGCTGCGATATTGCCTGTTTTGGGCTTGGATTCGGCCTCTCGGGTGAGATATCGCAGCACACACCCCGGCCGCGGGGCTAGGGATGTCCGGGAGTTGGGGCCTCCCGTCCGATTTGGGTCGTCTGACAAGTAGTGTGCTGCGATATCTGGATTCTTAGGTCTCCTCCAGGGCCTGTTTTGCTTGATATCGCAGCACACTACTCGTGGCCCCGGATCCCAGGGTGGGGTGAGGATGTTGTCCCACGCGCCTGGGGGAGCGTCGCAAAGCAACATGGGCCACATGCGCATCACCAGTAACAGCGAACTGCATGCGCAATTCACGTCATATTATGATTGGGTGCAATGAAAATTAGGAAGCCAGTGCTTCTGCGATGGGAGTGTCCCCACCGGACATAGTGATAACCTTGCCCACGGTCTCTGGGATCGTAATGATCGCAGCCAGGGTTGCGGCCACATCATCCATGCTATTGCCGCGGGGCTCTGCCACATCCACGGCGATGCGACCTGTGCCTGGGGTCTCCTCCAGGGGGCCCGGCTGCAAGATTGTGTAGTCCAGGTCGCTGTGGTGGACCAGCCAGTGGTCGGCAAAGAACTTCGCGATGTAGTAATCCGACAGTTCCGCCAGGAATCCTTCGTTCCACCGCTCCGGCTGCAACGCATACACCGTGCTCAACATGACAAACCGGGGCACCCCGGCTGCCTTGGCCGCCTGGATCAGTTTGACCGCGCCAAACGCATCCACCTGCAACAAATTCTTCCCCCGCGACCCGGCAGTGAAATAGATGACATCCGGTTGCACGGACTTCACCGCCTCGGTGATCTCCGGTAGTGGGGCGGTCAGGTCGAGTGCCACCGCATTGGGGGCCTCCGCGTTCCGCACGCCGGCGTACACCGTGTGGGATTCGGAGAGTAACGCCATGAGTTTGGTGCCAACACGACCGTTAGCACCAACAATAAGAATCTTCATGCGGACTAAGTGTATAGATTGCAATAACCCTTGGGGAGAGCGCCACCCCGAAAACGGGCAAGCAGATGTTCTAGGAATGGCGTTCCCCGGGTTCTCACAGAGAGCTCGAATCCGCTTTTCAGCATCGCTCAGGAAATTAAAAGTAAACCTTGCGGCTTACAGAAGGTCGTTTCCATTTTCCGCCCAGTCATGCCGCTTAACCTTGTTATTAATGTTCTTAAGAGCCCACATGCTCCACCGATGATTTTAAGGAGATTCCTAATGCGTACCCTCTTCGCTAATAAGAAACTCGTTCTTGCTGGTAGCTTCGCTGCCCTCGTTCTCGGTGTCGGCGCTACCACCGCCTATGCGCAATACGCTGCAACAAGCAGCGAATCCCCCGTGGCGGCAACCAGTCTCCAGCCCGCTCGCGCCACCGAATTATCCGGCTTGGGAGTCACCGCCGATATTCCGTCCGAGCAGCTGCAAACGGCCGACCCCACCAACACCGCCCAACGCGCCGAACTCGTGAAACAGCTGGATAGGGCGATAGCCGCCGGTGTGATATCCCCGGCCGGCAAGGATCGAGTGCTCAAGGAGTTCGACGAGGGCACGCTGATCCTCGGGCCCACCAACCCCGCTACCGGGCAAGCCACTAGCCCGCAACAAAGCACCCCTACCTCTAGCGATTACCTCGACGCGGCATAGCCCCTCGCTTGTCGACGCCCTACAGTGACGAGCGAGGGCTTTGATAATTGCCGCAATCATTCCGCGCCGGCTCGCCCCGGAACCGGGCCAGTAAATACTCCATGGAGGGCTGAATATCCTCCCAGCTCGACAGGGCGTGATTAATACCCGAATTGATCGTGGGGGTCACCCGCGGCAGCGCTGATTGCGTCGCCGACACCGTAGCCCCGGCCCGACAATACTTATCGGCCAGGCGAGTGACCTGATTCGTGGGAATAATATCGTCAGATCGGCCGGTCATCATAAAAATTGGGGTGCGTGGCGGCTTTTTCCCCAGGCTATTGCGTTTCAAAGTTTCCGCAATCACCGGCTCCTGCTGTACTACCTCCTTGAACGTGACGCCGGTCTTCGTAAACACATTCGACTTCATAAACCCGTACTTTCCCACCGAATCAATCACGCAACTCGTGGCAACCGTCTGTAAATATCGGTGCCCCGCATCCGACACGTGCCGATCCACCGCCGCCCGAAACTGGGCGTCGCGTGCCGAAAACCCATTGATGGCCATCCCCAGCACCCCGCTGATCGACGACCCATCCACCGTGGTGAACACCTCAAACAAATCCGCCGGTGGTGCCCCCGCATAGGTTCCCACCAGTCGCACATCCGGGGCGTACTCCTCCGCCAGCTCCGCGGCCGCCGCCACGGCGCCCCCACCCTGCGAATACCCGTGCAACCCCACCGGGGAATCCAGCGGCGCCTTCGCCACCCGCAGGCCCGCCCGGGCCGCATCCAATACCGCGTGTGCCTCTTCCGCCGCATTCACATATGTGTGAATCCCCGGCGTGCCCAACCCAATATAGTCAGTGACAATCACCCGCAGCCCTAGCGACGCCGCATAATACTGGATCGGTAGCTCGTAATTCACCGACATTGCCGTCGGGGACACCGCCCCCACTAGCCACGGCCCTTTTGATGGGGCGCACATGTCTCCCTGGCCGCGCGTCCCCGGCGCGAACACCACGGTTCCTACCGCCGGCCGGTCGGGTTCGATCACATACCCGGATACCGCCACCGGTTTTCCGTCCTGGTCGGTGGATGTGTACAGCATTTTTGTGGCCCGGGTGTTGCTGATCGGTTCGGTGCGCAGGACCGTGCCTGGGGTCTGAGGCTGGGTGGAAAACTGTGCGGGAGGTTGATAAAAATCATCATTTTCGGCAGTCGCAGTGGTGGGGAACAGGGCTGAGACGGCGAGGAAGATGATGGACCATACGCACATAGTTTTCTTTGCCATGGTGGCTTATTGTAGAGGGTTATAAGCGTGGTAAGCCAGTCCGGGTGGTGATTTTGGGTGGGCTAGCTGGGGGCTAGCCGGGTAGGCGGAAGCCGCCGGTGACTTCCCGCGCGAGGCCGTCGTCAAGTAGGGAGGTGAGCGCCCGGTTGCGTTGCGTGCCATCTGCCCACACGGCTTCGATGCGTTCGGGCGGCACCACACCGTCGGCTGCGCGGAGTTCCGCCATGATGAGTCCTCGGACCTGTCGGTCTGTGCCGGCGAATTTTTGCACGCGGCGGCTGGGGCTGCGTGGGGTCACGATCGACCCGCCTGCCACCCATAGACATGACGACCGGAGGGGGCAGTCACCACATTTGGGGGTGGCGGTGCAGATGAGTGCCCCGAGCTCCATGATCGCCGTGCTGAATTTTGGCGCGTCCACGTCCCCATCGGCGTCCGGTAGTAGGGATTCCATGACCGCCAGTTCCCGTTTTGACGGGGATCGCGGCTCGTATTCGCCGTGGTAGAACCGGGCGAGTACCCGCCGCACATTCGTGTCCACTACCGGCACCCGCTGCCCGTATGCGAATGCGGCAACGGCCCGGGCGGTGTAGTCGCCGATGCCGGGTAGAGCCAACAGTTCGGCCACATCCGCCGGCACCACACCATTGTGGTGCGTCACAATCTGTTGGGCGCATTCGTGCAGGCGGAGCGCCCGCCGCGGGTACCCGAGGCGACCCCAAGCGCGCAGCACATCGTCGATGCGGGCCGCGGCGAAGTCGGTGGGGGTGGGCCAACGGTTGATCCACTCCAACCATATGGGTTCCACGCGGGCGACCTGGGTTTGTTGGCTCATGACTTCGCTGAGTAGCACGCCCCACGCGGAGGTTTCCGGGGCGCGCCAGGCAATGTCGCGGGCGTTGGCGGCAAACCACGCAGGGAGCCGGTGGTGCAGGATGGTTCGAAGTTCGGCGGACTTTTCTGGGGTTACGGTAACTGGTGTGGTCATGATTGCTAATAATCTATCCGCAACCTATCCATTGGTGCCACAATAATACTATGACTACGACACCCAATAGCCTGTCTGAGGCCCGCAATCCAAAACTTGTGTGGGAAAACCTGCTCGCCGGTAATGCCCGATTCGCCGCAGGAAAACCACTGTATCCCAACCAGAGCGTGAACCGCCGCGAGGAGTTACGCATGGGGCAATCCCCCCGGGCGGCCGTGTTTACCTGCGGTGACTCCCGGGTCCCCGTCGAGTTGCTTTTCGACGTGGGACTGGGCGACATTTTCACCATCCGCACCGCCGGGGAAGTGGTCGACGCTGCAGTGCTGGCGTCGCTAGAGTTCGCCGTCGAGGCGCTCGACGTTGAAGTGCTGGTGGTGTTGGGGCACGAATCCTGCGGCGCGGTCAAGGCAGCCGCGGCGGTGGCGCTCGATGGCGCGGACGTGCCGACCGGCCACCAGCGCACCATTGTGGAGCAGATCATGCCCAGTATTCTTTCGGCGAAAAGCGCCGGGAAGCATACTCCTTTCGACTTTGAGCGCGCCCACGCGGAGGCGATCCGCAGCAAGATCATGGGTATTTCCCCAGTGATTAAGGAGGCGGTCAGGAGTGGCAAGACCGCGTTTATTGCCGCCCACTACAGTCTGGCGGATGGGTCGATTGACTATCTTTCTGTCGAAGGTGTGTAACGGGGGAAGGTAACAGGCACACAACAACACAAGGCTGATACACGCAAAAGGGGGTAACAAATTAATAAAGCAGTGTAGATCACACGGTTTTGCAACACACCGAGGAAGCTCCGCTGAATCCCGTAATTTTAGCTTTAGGCTTTAAGCGTGGATCGCCGAAATAATTACCCCCGTCGCCCGAACATACGCAGCGCCGCCCGTCCCAACTACGACGGGCGGCCCCTACCAGCGGAAGTATATTACCGCAGGCGGCGTCTTGCCGCGCTCTTCGCACTGTTAGTGGTTATTGGTGTGGTTGCCACTCTCCTATTTATAAGGAGCAACCACGAATCCGCGACGGTGGCGGTGACAGAGCCGATCACGTCGACGCCACGCGCCACCGGTGGTGCCCCCGCGACTCCCACTGGTAGCCCTAAAGCTACTTCCGCTTCTGGTGGTGGGGCTGGTTCCGAGCCGGCCGCCGAGGTGGCCACGGAGGTCGCCACCACACCTGGCACGACCGCCGGCACCCGCACCGGTGAGGCAAGCGGCGCAGGTGGTGCAGGTGGGAAGAAAACCACCACTCACACCACCGCCGCAAGCGATGATGCCCAAGCCGACGACACCAAGGATGACGACGCCGAGTCGGAGGCCGCGCAGGCCAAAGAAACCTGCGACCTTTCCGACCTCAAGATCGAAGCCTCCACCGACCACTTCAGCTACGAGGAAGGCCAACTCCCCAACCTCTACATGAAGGTCGCCAACCCCACCAAGGCCGACTGCATCATCGACCTCACCGACAATGTGATCCGGTTTGAGATCTACACCATGGACACCAACCAACTCCTATGGTCCGACGTCGACTGCAACGACCCGGCGGAAACCGGCAAGCAAACCTTCAAAGCCAACTCCGAGCGCTACTTCAAGGTGCAATGGTCCCGCACCAGCTCCGCCCCCAACGCATGCATTGATCGGGAGCCCGCCCCCGCCGGCGACTACTACATGCATGCGGCCATCGGTAAGCTCCACACGGAAGAAGGCGTGGTGCACTCCGACGCATTCACCTTCAACCTGCAATAATGCGCTAACCACCCGGCTTTTCGGCGATCACCAAATTATTGAATAAGCCGCAGCGCGTCGTGGATCGTGGCAACCTCCACCACCCGCAACCCCGGCAGGGCAGAATTATCCACATCCGACCCCGCCGGTATCACCGCCTGCCGATACCCCAGCCGCTTTGCCTCCATGAGGCGGCGCTGCACGTTAGGCACCCGCCGGATTTCCCCGGCCAACCCCACCTCACCCAACACCACTGTTTTCGCCGGCAGTGGTTTTTTCGTTATCGCACTCACCGTGGCCATGGCAATGGCCAGATCCGTGGCCGGCTCACCCACCTTCATGCCCCCAACCGTGGCCACATACACCTCGCTCGTGTGGGTGCGCCGCCCGGCCCGGGCCGCCAACACCGCCAACACCATGGGCACCCGGGTGGCGTCAAGGCCGGTGACGGCGCGCCGGGGATTTTTCGACTCGGTGGGAACCACGAGGGCCTGAACCTCGGCGACAATGGGTCGCACTCCATCCATGGCGACGGTGACCGCGGTGCCGTCCGGGGTGGCATCCCGGTGGGACAAAAACAGGCCGGACGGGTCGGGTATCTCCTTAATGCCATCGGATTGTTGTTCGAAACACCCCACCTCGTCGGTGGCACCAAACCGGTTTTTAATGCCGCGCAGCATGCGCAGACTAGAGTGCCGGTCACCCTCAAAATTCAGCACCACATCAACCAGGTGTTCGAGCACCCGGGGGCCGGCAACATTCCCGTCCTTGGTGACGTGCCCCACCAACAGCACGGGGATGCCGGTGGTTTTCGCCAGGGTGGTGAGGGCCGCGGTCACCGCCCGGGATTGGGCGACGCCACCGGCAACCCCCTCCACATCTGTGGCGTTCATGGTTTGGACCGAGTCCACAATGAGCAGGCTGGGTTTGAGCTGGTCCACATGTCCGAACACCACATCGAGGTTGGATTCCGCCGCAAGATACAGCGAGTCGTGCAGCGCACCGGTGCGTTCGGCCCGCATGCGCACCTGCCCGGCGGATTCCTCGGCGGTCACATAGAGGGCAACCCGGTCGAGTTTCGCCCACCGGCTGGCGACCTCCAGAAGCAGCGTAGACTTCCCTACCCCGGGTTCGCCCGCCAACAGCACGACGGATCCGGGAACAATGCCGCTGCCCAACACCCGGTCGAGCTCCCCAATGCCGGTGGTTTGGCTGGTGGCTTTTGTTGCGGAAATGGTGGTGATTTTTTGGGCCGGGGAAGTAGGCGTGAGCCCCTTGGTGACCACCCCGGTGGTTGCCGCCTGGGTGGCGCTACCGGCTGCGGCGGGTTGGTGTTCCTGCATGGATCCCCAGGTGCCGCACTCCGGGCAGCGGCCCAACCATTTAGGGCTGGAGTAGCCGCATTCGGTGCAACGGTGAACGGGGCGAGGTTTTTTGGCCATGGACTTACCCTAGACCATGCGGCGGACATTCGGTTTCACCCCTGCTTTACGCCTGCTTTACGACGATCCAAGGTGGGCAATGGGCCTGTCGTATGCATGTTCTAGACATGTTATTGATGGTGATTATATAGCGCAATAATATTGTGATTGTTCGCAATCATTTTCTATTTTTAGAAAGGTGGAAGTTAATGCAACCGCTAGAAAAATGCAGCTGGGGAGATTTCCTGCTTAAGCAGCAAATTGCTATAAACATGTCATCTACCTTGTTCTACCGGTTCTGAAATAAAGGTGTACATTGGGGTATTGGATGTAGTTTTTCAGGTACCCGGATAAGCTTCTATACATTGTGGGCATAGTCGCATGAAGAAAAATATCATTATTGTTTTAGTAGTGTCTTTATTATTTATGG
>CAJZGD010000082.1 GCA_915275065.1 uncultured Corynebacterium sp.
CGGCCGCGACCGCCGCTGGGTTTTTTCATTGTTACCAGCTCCGCGTATTCGTCGTCGATCAAGGCGTCGAGGTGGCGGCGGATACCGGCGGCTGATAGTCCAAGAGTGTGGGCCAGTTGTGTGGCGGTAATGGTGCCCGCCCGCAGCATGGTCAGCATGATGAGGCGCCGAGTTTCCCCTTCCGTGGATCGGTGGGTCATGGAACGTACACCTCCTTCAAAACTCTTTAAGACAACACTAGTGTTCCCTAAATCGGCACCAGTTACAAGCTGCTTTTTTCATCATTGCCACTAGCAGGATTATTTAGGACACCCTTCGCACCTGGTGTGTGGGGAAGCCATTACAATCGGCTGCTATGACGAGTCGACGCGTAGCCTGGTGGAATCATTTCCGAACAATCTTTCCCCGTTTCGGCAAGGCTGGGTCGCGTTCGGCATTATTGCATAACCCGGATGCGGAGTATCGGCACGCATCGCTGCTGGTGACGACCGCCACCGGGGTGGATTTGATTTCCCCGAACCGGGATGGGAGTGTGCGGGTTTCGGGCCCGGACCGGTCCCGCAGTAACCCGTACCAGATGCCCACGCTCACGTTTTCGGAGCTGCGGCGGTTTGCGTTTTTACGGTGGTTGGGCACGTTGGGGGCGTTGTTGTTGGGGTTTGGTGGGTTGGGGGCTGGGGCGATGCCGGTGATGAATAACCCGTATGAGGATTTTCCCGGAGGGGCGCTTATCACCCGGATGCTGCAAACTTCTACGGCATTGTGTTTCATTGGTATTGGCCTGATTGTGGTGGCGTGGCTGGTCATGGCCCCGTTTACGGGGGTGACGTTGCGGCATGGGCGGCCGCGCGCCGGGGTGTTGAGCATGTCGATGATTCGGCGGACGTTTGTGGCGTGGACGTTGCCGATTGTGGTGGGTGCGCCGCTGTTTACGCAGGATATTTATTCGTATTTGGCGAATGGGTCGATTGTGGTGCAGGGGTTGGACCCGTATTCGGCGGGGCCTATTGATTTGTTGGGGACGGAGAATCTGTTGGCCCGGTCGGTGCCGTTGATTTGGTCGCATTCGCCCAGCCCGTATGGGCCGGTGGCGTTGGGGGCGGCGGCGGTGATTAGTTGGGTGACGAACGACAGTGTGGTGGCTGGGGTGTTTGCGCACCGGTTGTTGTCGTTGGGGTGTGTGGCGCTTATTGGGTGGGCGGTGGTGCAGTTGGCTCGCCGGTGTGGGGTGATTCCGCAGGCGGCGGTGTGGTTGGGGGTGCTGAACCCGTTGACGATTCTGCATTTGGTGGGTGGGATTCATAATGAGGCGATTTTGTTGGGGTTGCTGCTGGTGGGGGTGGAGTTGGGGTTGCGGGGGGCGGATCGGGTGCGGCTTGATTTGGTGGGCCAAGGGGTGTGGTTGATTGCGGTGAGTGGGTTTTTGATTAGCTGCGCGGGCATGGTGAAGGTGACGGGGTTTGTGGGGTTGGGGTTTACCGGCATGGCGGTGGCCCGGGTGATTCGGCAACCCCGGCTGGTGGCGATCGGGATAGCGGTGGCGGCGCAGGTGCTGGTGTTGGTGCTGTCGGTGATGGTGGTGACGTGGGTGACGGGCATTGGGGTGGGGTGGATTAGTGGCCAGGGTGGGGCAACAACGATTCGGAGTTGGTTGAGTTTCACCACGGCGATTGGGGTGTCGTTCGGGTGGATTGGGCAAATGTTGAAGTTAGGGGATCACACTGAGGCGATTTTATTGGTGACCCGGTCGGTGGGGGTGCTCATTGCGGGCTGGTTGATGGTGCGCATGTTGTTGGCCACCTATCTGGGCCGGATTTCCCCGGTGGGGGCGTTGGGGGTATCAACGTTTGTGATGGTGGTGTTTTTCCCGGTGGTGCACCCGTGGTATGCGCTGTGGGCGATTTTGCCGTTGTCAGCCTGGGCGAATCGGCCGTTTTTCCGCACCGCGGTGGTGGTGTACAGCACGATTTTGTCGTTTTTCGTGCTGCCGCGGGGGTTGGGGTTGGTGCCGGGCACAGTAGTGTGGATTTATGTGGCCGCGGTGATAGGTTTCGCAACGATTCTGGGGGTTTCTTATGTCATTTTGAAGCGGCGTGGGGTCATTGGCCTAAACTAGGTGTTCGTGAGTTTCCCCTACGCACTTGAGCTTGTCGACGTCGTCAAGCGGTTTGGCGACCATACTGCTGTCGATAATGTGAGTTTCACGGTGGAAACCGGCACAATCATGGCCTTATTGGGGCCGAATGGTGCCGGGAAGACCACCACGATTGAAATGTGTGAGGGGTTTCAACGCCCGGATTCCGGGAAGATTTCAGTATTGGGCATGAACCCGGCCACCGAACCGGATAAGGTGCGCGCCCAGGTGGGGATCATGCTGCAGGATTCGGGGTCGTATTCGGGGATTCGGGTGCGGGAAATGCTGGAGCTGACGGCAAGCTACAGCCGGGACCCGCTAAAACCTGAATGGTTGCTGGAATTATTCGGGTTGCAGAATGTGCAACGCACCACCTACCGGCGGTTGTCTGGGGGTCAGAAGCAGCGGCTGAATTTGGCGGTGGCGCTGATTTCCCGGCCCCGCCTGGTGTTTGTGGACGAGCCGACCGCGGGCATGGACGCCCAATCCCGGCTTCTGGTGTGGGACCTGCTGCGGGCCCTACGGTCGGATGGGGTGACGGTGATTTTGACCACCCATTTGATGGATGAGGCCCAGGCGTTGGCGGATCGGGTGACCATTGTGGACCGCGGCCGGGTGGTGGCCCAGGGCACCCCAGCGGAGTTGCAGGCGGCCACCGCCACCACGATCCATTTCGAAACCGATGGGGATGTGGACTTGTCCCGGGGCGAGTGGCAGAAGTTGGGGGTGTCGGCCACGAAACCCCGCACCTACGTGTTGCACACCACACCCCGGCCGGAGGTCGTCGCAAAGCTGGCACAGCAGGCGGCGGCGGATGGGGTGCTCATCACCCACCTTGACACGCATGCCCGCAGCCTGGAAGATGCGTTTTTGGACATCACCGGCCGTACTTTAAGGAGCTAACATGACGTTTCCCGCCGGCACTTTCCGCCCCGACCCGCACCGCGCCAGCACCCGCACCATGCTGCGCGCCCAGGCCATCATTGAGGCGAAACTGTTTCTCCGGCACGGCGAGCAGCTGCTGCTGAGTTTCATTATCCCGGTGTGCATGCTGGTGGCGATCACGCTCCTGCCGGTCATAGAGCAGGACGACCCCATGCGGGTGGGGTTCCCCATTGTGCTGGCGGTGGCCGCCATGAGTTCGGGGTTTACCGGGGAGGCCATCTCGCTCGCGTTCGACCGCCGCTATGGGGCGCTGAAACGCACCGGCGCTTCCGGGGTGCCGGCGGGCATCATCATTGTGGGAAAAATCCTCGGGCTGGTGGCGGTGGCCATCATCCAAATCATTGTGCTCACCACCATTGCCCTGTTTCTGGGCTGGTCCCCCACCCCGGAAGGGATTCTCACCGGCGTGCTGGTGTTCCTCACCGGCATCACCGCATTCACCTCGCTGGGCATGCTCATGGGCGGCACATTATCGTCGGAGCTCGTCCTGGGGTTTGCGAACCTCATATGGGTGCTGTTGGCCGGTGGGGCCAGCTACCTGCTGGTGAACCACGACACGTTCCCCCCGATCATGACCGTGGTGCCGTCCGTCGCCCTGGCCAGTGGCCTGCTGGATAGTTTCGACGGGATTTTTCCCGGAATGGCCCTCATATCGCTTGCCGGGTGGACCATCATTGGGGTGACGGCGGCCACCCGGTGGTTTAAATTCGCCGACTGATGGCCTGGCTTCTTCACCCCCGGGGTGGGAAGGTACTATAAGTGCCGTGCCAACCAAGTTACTTTCTAAATTTACGCTGGTGCCGACCGTGGCATTGCAGCGAAAGCTTGCTCTTTTACTTCTCGTATCGCAGGGCGGCATCACCGTCACCGGGTCGATTGTTCGGGTAACCGGCTCCGGTTTGGGCTGCTCCACCTGGCCGAACTGTCAGGAAGGGTCGCTGGTGCCAGTCCAGGGGGCGGCGCCGGCGGTGCACCAGGCAATCGAGTTCGGCAACCGGCTGCTCACGTTTGTGCTGGTCGCGTTCGTGGTGGCGGTGTATGTGGCAGTGCGCGCGGCACACCGGCGGCGGGAAATCATCATGCACGCCCTCATCCAAGGGTTGGGCATTGTGGCGCAGGCGGTCATTGGCGGCATTTCGGTGTGGCTGCAATTGGCCTGGTGGTCGGTGGCGTTGCATTTCCTGCCGTCCATGCTGCTGGTGTGGTTGGCTGCCATCCTGTATTTACGGATTGGGGAGCCGGACGATGCCGTCCCCGCCCGCACCTACAGTTCCGGGCTGCGCCTGCTGGGGGTGGTGTTTGCCGCGGGTATCGCCCTGGTGCTCACCACGGGAACCCTGGTGACGGGCGCGGGCCAGCATTCGGGCGACGCCGCCGTCGGGGAAGAAAGTCGACTGCAGGTACCCCTGGAATTGATTGCGCACGTTCATGCGTGGGTGTTGTACGCTTCGCTGGCGATCCTGGTGGTGCTGGTGGTGCTGCTGCGCCGGTCGGGGGCGCCGGCGTCGGTGCAGAAAACCGGTTGGGCCCTGGTCGGCATCATTGTGGCGCAGGCCCTGGTGGGGATCGCCCAGTTCCGGCTGGGGGTGCCCAGGTGGTCGATTCCGATCCACGTGTGTTTGAGCTCGGTGATTGTGGCAGTATCGTCGCTGCTGTACGCCCAGGGTTGGGCGCGGCCGGCCTTGGATAAGGATCCGCGGCACACCACCGGGTCGCCGTCGGGGGATAGCATGCATGGGTTCGCCTGAGTTTCGGGCAGCAGCCCGGCAAGCCGGTGCGGTGTGGGCGGGGTTTTTCGCCATGGCGCTCGGCTTGGGCATCGTTGTGGTGCAGGCCGGTCTGCCCTGGTGGGTGGCGCCCATGCTGTCCGGGTTGGTGTATGCGGGCAGCATGGAGTTCATTATGATCGGCCTGCTCACCGGCGGGGCATCGTGGGGAACGATTGCGATCACCACGTTTTTCACGAATTCGCGCCACATATTTTACGGGCTCACCTATCCCCTACACGCGGTTCGGGGCTGGTGGGCGCGGGCGTACGCGGTGTTCACGCTTGCCGACGAAACATATGCGCTGGTGTCAGCATTGCCTGCCGACGCCCGAACCTCCCGGCGGATCCTCACCATCACGGCGGGACTGCATTTGCACTGGTTGGCGGGTTCAACCGTGGGGGCGGTGTTCGCCTCCCACATGTTGGGCACCATTCCCGGGCTGGATTTCATCCTGGTGGGACTATTCGCGGTGCTCGCCATGGATGCGCTGACCCAATCCCGGGATGTCCGCACCGCGGGGTTAGCAGCCGCATGCGCGGCGGTGGGGTTGGTGGTGGCACCCCACCACATGCTGCTCGTCGCCATGGCCCTCTTCGCGGCGCTGTTAGGAATCAGGTACCGGCTATGAGCACGTGGTATGTGGTTGGGGGAATCATCGTGGCCATGGTGGTGACGTTTTTCACCCGGATAATCCCGTTCCCGCTGCAAACTCGCCTGGCCAATAGTGGGTTTCTGCGGGAGTTTTCCCGGTGGATGCCGCTGGGGGCAATGGTGATCCTCTTCGCCTACGCCTGCAGCACCATCCCCGCAGGCCGGTGGCTGCCGTATGTGGTGGCGCTGGCGGTGACCATGGCTCTGCACTGGTGGCGCCGCAATGTGCTGCTGTCGATCGTGGTCGGCACCGGGGTGTGCGTGGGATTGTCGCTGCTACAAGTAGGCGCCCAGGGTGGGTAACCCCATCACGGCATCAATGGACAGGCCAACAAACAGCAACGCCAGGTAGTTATTGGAGAGAATAAATAGCTTCAGGGGTTTCACCTTGCCGCCGTTTTTCACCCCCCGGTGCAGCACAATAGCTGTGGTGAGAAACCACACACCGGTGGCCACGGCAGTGATCGCATACACCATGCCGGCTGCCGGTATCAGAAACAGGGGGGTGATGACCGTGGCGACGGTGTACCACACGATTTGGCTGGTGACCTGCACCGGGGTGCGAACCACGGGCAGCATGGGCACACCGGCGGCGGCATAGTCTTCCTTATACTTCATGGCCAGCGCCCACGTGTGCGGCGGGGTCCAGAAGAAAATAATGAGGAATAACACCACGGCCTGCCACCATTGGCGGGGCATGTCCGGGGGAAGGTTATCGGTGATGACCGCCCACCCCACGACCACGGGCATGCAGCCCGCCAGCCCACCCCACACAATGTTCATGTGGGTGCGGCGCTTCAAAAACTTTGTGTACACCCGGATATAAAACACGATGGTGAGCATGACAAACCCGGCGGCCAGCAGGGAATGGCACAACAGCCACAACCAGAGGAAACTCACAACGGTGCACACCCACGCGAAAATGGTGGCGTCCCGGTTGCTAACGGTGTGGCGAACCAGGGGGCGGGCACGAGTGCGCCCCATTTTCTGGTCAATATCGGAGTCGGCCACCATGTTGAACGTGTTCGCGGCCGCCGCCCCCAGCCACCCACCAATCAACGTGAGGAGGATCAGCGAAATGTTGTTTTCCCCCCGCTCGGCCTGAAGCATGGCGGGAATGGTGGCAACAAGGAGAAGTTCAATGACCCGCGGTTTTGTCAACGCGATATAGGCCTTGATCGTCTCCACGATGTCCTCCAGCTCAAATAACGGGTGATAAGTAACCTCATTATGGTAGCCGCACCGCCGGGTTTTGCCATAGTCGGGCTTGTGCTGCGCAGTTCAGCACCACATATTTTCCCCGTTACCGCCCGCGACTCCCCCTAAGAGGGTTAAAGTAGAATAGTAATTTTGGTAACTCCACACGTGAAAAAGGATGGAACGTTATAGTGTCTTCCCCCCAGCATTTATCCCCGGAGCTTCAGGCAGCCACCACCCGTGACTATCCCGCCGACTGGTCGGACGCCGACACTCGGGCGGTAGACACCGCCCGCGTCCTGGCCGCCGAAGCCGTCCAAAAATGCGGCTCCGGCCACCCCGGCACCGCCATGTCGTTGGCACCACTGGCCTACACCCTGTTCCAGCGGGTCATGAATGTGGACCCAAGCGATACCGAATGGGCAGGCCGCGACCGGTTTGTGCTCTCCCCCGGACACACCTCCCTCACCCTATACGTGCAGCTCTTCCTCGGCGGGTTCGGCCTCACCATGGATGATCTGAAGGCACTGCGCACCTGGGGGTCGCTCACCCCCGGCCACCCGGAATACCGGCACACCAAGGGCATTGAAATCACCACCGGCCCCCTGGGCCAGGGGCTAGCGTCCGCGGTGGGCATGTCCATGGCCGCCCGCCGGGAACGGCACCTGTTCGACCCCGACACCCCCGCCGGGGAATCCCCCTTCGACCACTACATTTACGTCATCGCCTCCGACGGCGACATGGAGGAAGGCGTCACCTCCGAAGCATCATCCCTCGCCGGCACGCAACAGCTCGGCAACCTCATCGTGTTCTGGGACGACAACCGGATTTCCATCGAAGAAAACACCCGCATCGCCTTCACCGAAGACGTGATGGCCCGCTACCGGGCCTACGGGTGGCAGGTGCTGGACGTGCCCGCCGGTGAAAACGTGACCGCAATCGAACAAGCCGTCGCCGAGGCGCAGGCCGACACCACCCGCCCCTCCTTCATCCGGGTGCGGACCGTCATTGGGTTCCCCGCCCCCACCAAGATGAACACCGGTTCGGTGCACGGCGCCGCCCTGGGCGCCGACGAGGTGAAAGCCACCAAGGAAGCACTGGGGTTCGACCCCGAGGTCGACTTCTTCATCGACGACGCGGTGCTCGCCCACACCCGGAAACTCGCCGACCGTGGTGCGGAAAAGCACGCGGCATGGCAGAAAAAGGTCGACCAGTGGGCCGCCGCCAACCCGGACGGCAAGGCCCTGTTTGACCGGCTCGCCGCCCGGAAACTGCCGGAAGGGTTCGACGCCGACCTGCCCACCTGGGAGGTGGGCGAATCCGTGGCCACCCGGAAAGCCTCCGAAGCCACCCTACAGGCCCTGGGGAAGACCCTGCCGGAACTGTGGGGCGGCTCCGCCGACCTGGCAGGATCCAACAACACCTTCATCAAGGGTGACCCCTCCTTCGGGCCGGAAGACATCACCACTGAAACCTGGACCACCACCCCGGGCGGCCGCAACCTGCACTTCGGCATCCGGGAACACGCCATGGGCGCCATCATGAACGGCATTGCCCTCCACGGCGGCACCCGCCCCTACGGTGGCACCTTCCTCATCTTCTCCGACTACATGCGACCGGCAGTCCGGTTGGCCGCCCTCATGCGCACCGACGCATACTACGTGTGGACCCACGACTCCATCGGCCTGGGTGAAGACGGCCCCACCCACCAGCCGGTCGAACAGCTGGCCGCACTGCGGGCCATTCCTGGCACATCAATCATCCGGCCGGCCGACGCCAATGAAACCGCCGCCGCCTGGCGGGCCGCCCTGCTCTACCCCGAATCCCCCAAGGGGTTAGCGCTCAGCCGCCAAAACCTGCCGATCCTGCCCGGCACCAAAGAACACGCCACCGAAGGCGTGGCCCGCGGCGCCTACGTGCTGGTCGCCGGGTCGAAACCCGTCCCGGACGTGATTTTGTTGGGCACCGGCTCCGAAGTGCAACTCGCCGTTGCGGCCGCTGAACGCCTGGAACAGGAAGGCATTGCCGCCCGCGTCGTCTCCGTGCCTTGCCTGGACTGGTTCGCCGAACAAGACGCCGACTACCAGGAATCCGTGCTGCCGCAGGCCGTCACCGCCCGGGTATCCGTCGAAGCCGGCCTGGCCCTGCCCTGGTGGCGGTTCCTCGGATCCCACGGCCGCGCCGTATCCCTGGAACACTTCGGGGCGTCCGCACCATACCAGAAACTGTTCGAAGAATTCGGCATCACCACCGACGCAGTGATTGCTGCCGCCCATGACTCCCTCACCGCGTCGAAAAGCTAGGAAAACACCATGAACGCTATTGATTCCCTCGCCCAAGCAGGTACCGTCACCTGGCTGGACGATCTGTCCCGCGACCGCATCGAAACCGGAAACCTGGCGGAAATCATCACCACCAAATCCGTGGTGGGTGTGACCACAAACCCGGCAATCCTCGCCGCCGCCATGTCCCAGGGCACCGCCTACGATGCCCAAATCGCCGAGCTGAAAGCCGCCGGCACCAGCGCCGACCACGCCGTCTACGCCATGAGCATCGCCGATGTGCAGGCCGCCTGCGATCTGTTCGCCGACATTTATGCCGCATCGGGCGGCAAAGACGGGCGGGTCTCCATCGAGGTCGACCCCCGCATCTCGGAAGACACCGACGCCACCCTCGCCCAGGCGAAAGAGCTGTGGCGCACCGTCAACCGGCCGAATGTCATGATTAAAATCCCCGCCACCCCCGGCTCCCTGCCCGCGGTGACGGCAGCACTGGCCGAAGGCATCAGCGTCAACGTCACCCTGATTTTCTCGGTGGTCCGCTACCGGGAAGTCATCAATGCTTTCGTCGACGGCATTAACCAGGCGAAAGCCAACGGCAAAGACGTGTCCACCATCCACTCGGTGGCCTCATTCTTCGTGTCCCGCCTCGACACCGAGGTCGACAAGCGCCTGGCCGCCATCGGCACCGAGGAAGCCCTCGCCCTCCAGGGCAAGGCCGGGGTGGCAAACACCCGCCTCGCCTACGCCGCATTCCTCGAACACCTGGCCGGCGGCACGAAACTGCCGGCCGGTGCCAACGTGCAGCGCCCCTTGTGGGCCTCCACCGGTGTGAAGAACCCGGACTACTCCCCCACCCTGTACGTCACCGAACTCGCCGGGCCGAACACGGTGAACACCATGCCGGAAGCCACCATTGATGCGGTACTGGCGGCAGACAATGTGCACGGTGACGCCCTCACCGGCACGAAAGCGGAATCGGAAGCCACCATGGCCGCCCTCACCGCCGTCGGCATTGATTTCGATGATGTGTTCGAAACCCTGGAGCGGGAAGGGGTGGAAAAGTTCGTGGCAGCCTGGCAAGACCTGCTTGATTCCATGAACGCCCGCCTCGCCTAACCACATTACGCCCGGCGCGCATAAGACCGACA